>DASRUS010000282.1:0-2952 GCA_035687825.1 Myxococcota bacterium
CGTGGCGCGCGCGGCGATGAAGATCTACCTCGGGCTCCCCAACTACCAGAACAACCTGCGCTGGCTCGGCTACGGCGACGCGGACTTCGCCGGCGGCGGAAGCGACCGGCTGGTGGACGCGATCGTGGCGTGGGGCGACGAAGCGGCGCTGCGCCGGCGCATCCAGGCGCACCGCGACGCGGGCGCCGACCACGTGTGCATCCAGCCACTGCGTCCCGACGGGAAGCCGGGCCCGCACCTGGAGGCGATCGAGCTCCTCGCGCCGGCCCAGGGAGCCTGAGCGCGATGGAGGAATCGCGGCGCCGGAAGTTCTGGGGCTGGGGATGGGAGGACACAGGCCCCAGCGCCGAGCAGCGCGAGGGTATCGCCAAGACCCTCTCCCAGCGCTTCGGCGTCGAGCTCGAGCCCGTGGCGCCGCCGGAGCTGGAAGAGATCCAGCTCGCCCCGCCGCGCGTGGCGCCGCCCGCGGCCCTGCGCGAGATCTTCTCCGACGCTCCCTACGACCGCGCCGGCCACACCTACGGCAAGGCCTTCCGCGACGTGATCCGCGCCCTGCGCCGCGACTTCGCCTGCGCGCCGGACCTAGTGGCCTTCCCGCGCGACGAAGGCGACGTGGCGCGCGTCCTCGACTGGTGCGCCGAGGTGCGCGCCGCGGCGATCCCCTACGGCGGCGGCTCCAGCGTGGTGGGGGGCGTCGAGGCGCGGCGCACGGATCTCGGCGAGCTTCGCGCGGCGGTCTCCCTCGACCTCGGCCGCCTCGACCGCGTGCTCGAGATCGACCGCCACTCGCGCGCCGCGCGCATCCAGGCGGGCGTCCTCGGCCCCGCCCTCGAGGACCAGCTCCGCCCCCACGGTCTCACGCTGCGCCACTTCCCGCAGTCGTTCGAGTTCTCGTCGCTCGGGGGCTGGATCGCGACGCGCTCCGGCGGGCACTACGCGTCGCTCTACACCCACATCGACGACTTCGTGGAGTCGCTGCGCGTGGTGACGCCAAGCGGTGTCGTCGAGTCGCGGCGCCTGCCGGGGTCCGGCGCGGGGCCGAGCCCCGACCGGCTCTTCATCGGCTCCGAGGGGATCCTCGGGGTCATCGTGGAGGGGTGGCTGCGACTCCAGGATCGGCCCCGGCTTCGCGCCTCCGCCTCCGTGCGCTTCCCGGGGGCCGACGGCTTCCTGCGCGGAGCCGAGGCCGTGCGGCTCCTCTCCCAGACGGGGCTCTTCCCGACGAACTGCCGCCTCCTCGACCCGATCGAGGCTGCGAACTCGGGCGCGGGATCCGGCGACGAGGCGATCCTCGTGCTGGGCTTCGAATCCGCGGACCACCCCCTCGACGCCTGGATGGCGCGCGCGGTGGAGTGCTGCCGCGACGCGGGGGGCGAGGTGCCAGCGGACGCCGTGCGCACGCGCAGCTACCCCGGGGCGTCGCGCGAGGGCGCCGCCGGCGCCTGGCGCCAGGCCTTCCTCCAGGCGCCGTACCTTCGCGACACGCTCGCGTGTCTCTCGGTGATCCCCGAGACGTTCGAGACCGCGGTCACCTGGGACCGCTTCCCCGAGTTCCACGCCGGGATCCTGGACGCGGTGGGGTCCACCCTGCGGCGCGTGTGCGGCGGCGGGAGCCTCGCCTGCCGCTTCACGCACGTCTACCCGGACGGACCCGCGCCCTACTACTCGATCCTCGCGCCGGGCCGGCGCGGGCGCGAGCTCGAGCAGTGGGACGAGATCAAGGCTGCGGCGGGCGAGGCGATCGTGCGCCTCGGCGGCACGATCACGCACCACCACGCGGTGGGGCGCGACCACCGCCCGTGGTACGACCGCGAGCGGCCCGAGGGGTTCGCGCGCGCTCTCCGCGCGGCGAAGCGCGAGCTCGACCCGGCGGGGGTGCTCAACCCCGGCGTGCTCCTCGGCCCGGACGACGGGGAGCGGAAGACCGGGGGCGGACCGCGAGCGCGGTCTCGCGGGCGCGCGGCCGGGTCGAGGCGAAATCCAGCCGTTTCCGCCGAGTCGTAATCCCGGCAGGGGTTGCTCGGCCGGAAGCGAGACCAGGGGAGAGAGCGGTCACGCCCGGGAGCAGCAGCGCGGACGACGGCGACCTGGTGAAGGCCGTGGCCGAGGGCGATTCCGGGGCCCTCGCGGATCTCTACGACCGTCACGGCGGCGCCGTCTTCGCGCTCTGCCTCCGGATGCTGCGCGACGCGGAGGAGGCCGAGGAGGTGCTCGAGGACGTCTTCTGGCACCTCTGGAGGCACGCGGGGCGCTACGACCCCGCGAGGGGGAGCGTGATCGTCTACCTGGTCACCTTGGCGCGCAGTCGGTCCCTCGACCGGCTGCGCGCCCGCGAGCGCCGCGTGAGGCTTCGCAACGAGGTCGCCGACTCGACCCTGACCGAGAACCTGGTCGGATCCGCCGCCGGCGGCTCGTCCCCCTTCGGCGACACGCTCGCGAACGAACGGCGCGGCCGGGTGCGCGGCGCGCTGGCCGAGCTCTCCCCGGAGCAGCGCGAAGCCGTGGAGCTCGCGTTCCTCGAGGGCCTCACGCACCTCGAGATCTCGCTGCGTCTCGGCCAGCCCCTCGGCACGATCAAGACCCGCATCCGAAGCGCCCTCCTGCGCCTGCGCGGCGCCCTCGGCGGCAGCGACGGAGGTCGATCGTGAGCTGCTCCGAGCGTCGCGAGCCGATCTTCCTCCTCGCGGGCGGCGTGCTCGACGCCCACGAGCGCACCGAGCTGGAAGCCCACCTCGCGACCGGCTGCCCTGCGTGCGAAGAGGCGTTGGCCCGGGCGCAGGAGGATCTCGCCGCCCTCGCCCTCTCCCTCGACCCCGTGGCGCCGCCCGAACGGGTGAAGGACCGGCTGCTGGCGCGCGCCCGGGAGGAGGCGCCCGCCCCACCCGTGGCACGGAGTCGCGCGCACCACCCGCGCGCGCGAGTGCGCGGCGGGCGCCTCCGCTGGGCGGCGGC
>DASRUS010000283.1:0-2118 GCA_035687825.1 Myxococcota bacterium
GCGGCTCACCTCCCAGACGTTCGCGCCCGAGTAGATCCCCATCTCCTCCACCTCGCCGTCGCAGATCACGAGCGAGTCGAGAGAGGGGACGTAGTCCACGCCCGAGGGATCCGGGCTCGGCGGCGAGAAGGCCGAGGTCGCGATCGTCTGCACCAGGCTCCCCGTGATCGCGGCCTCGAAGGTCGCGAGCGCCGTGAACGAGTACTCCGCGACCTCCCCCGTCTGCGCGTCGCCGCTCGCCACGAAGAGGCTCGCGGTCTCCGGGCCGTCGGTGCGGTCGCTGCTCGGCCCGAAGCCCATCGCGACGGGCTCCCCCGACCCATCGAGGTCGTGGACTGCGAGGGCGGTGCCCTCGGCGTCGAGCTCGTAGATCTCGGCGCGCTCGGCGCTCGCCACGAAGAGGTGACCGGTCGCGGGGTCCAGCGCGAGGCCGCGCAGCTCCCCCAGGTCCCGGGGCAGCTCCAGCGCCGAGATGCGCCGCTCGCCGAGGGCTGCGGCGCCCGAGAGATCTCCGGCGGGCCCGGGATCGATCCGCACGATGCGCCGCGTGGCGGCGTCCAGGATCAGCAGCGCGCCCGTGGCCGGATCGACGGCGACGCCCCGGGCGCGCCCCACGCCGTAGGGCTTCGCGTTCGTGCGCCGCAACGCGCGCCCGTGCATCACGACGAGCTCGCGCGCGTCGTCGTCGTAGGCAACGACGCGACGCCCGCGCGCGTCCCAGCCGAGGTTGATCGGGTCCGCGAGCTCGAGCGCGAGCTCGCCGGCGCCGCTCGCGTCGCCCACGCGGACGAGGGTCGAGGCCCCGCGCTCGGGCCAGTCGAGGACGAGGACGCTCCCCGCACCGGGCGGGAAGGCGACGCCCGGCAGGTCCGGGGCTTCGAAGACGTCGGAGGTCTCGAGCATCCGGTGCAGGCGCAGCGGACCTCGCGCGCCCGCCGCGTCCGCCGCCGCGACCGGCAGGAACGCGAGGCCCCCGCCGAGCAACCCCACCAGGAAGACGCCTAGGAAGACGCTTCGCCGCATCGCGCGCGAGCGCCGCGCGCACCGCTCCATCCGCATCAACACCGCATGTCCTCCACCGCGTCCGCTTCAGCGAGCCTTCGAGAGCGCTTCTATCTACCAGAACCCTCGGAAAGTGGATAGTGAATTCTCAATGCGCAGCGTGCGCGCAACTCGTCGTACACCGCGCAGGGCGCATCGCGCGTTTCTCGCGCCACGCAGCTACTCCACGTAGCCGAGGCGGCGCAATCGCTCGGTCATCGCCCCGTCGTCCAGCCCGGGCGCGCCCGGTCGCGCGCGGGCTAGCGGTACGACCGGCGCCGGCGCCTCGCGCGGGGCGTGGCGGACGAGCTCCTGCGGATCGAGCCAGCGGCGCGGGAGCTCGCCCTCGAGATCGTCGGGGATCGCTTCGCCGGCGAGCCAGGCGACGAGCGGCGCCAGGTCGAGGACGGAGGTCCGATCGCGCGCGGCGCGGTGCACGAGCGGACCCCCGGCGGCGAGCAGGATGCCGGTGGGAAGGTGGGTCCCGCTGAACGCGTCGCGCGAGAAGAGCTCGGAGACGCCAAGCCGGCTCCCGCCGATCGCGATCTCGCCGTCGGGCCAGAGCATCTCGAGCAGCTCCCCTTGCGGCCCGGCCACGAGGTACGCGTGCGCGGGCGAGTCGAGCGTCACGCCGAAGCGCCAACGCAGGTAGAGGCGCACGCCGACCTGGCGCAGGCGCGCGAGGAGACCGCGGCGCGCCTCGGGCGGCCGCTCGGCCACGTCCACGAGCTCCACCGTGTAGAGCGGCTCACCGGCGCGCGTGCGCACGGACGCGACGAGCTCACGCAGGCGCTCGAGGAGCGCCTCGCGCTCCGCGAAGGGACCGGGGTGGACGCGGACGACGAGGCCGCCGAACTCCGAGAGGACCGAGAAGGCATCGCGGTCCGGAACGAGACCCTCGGGCCCGAGGGCGCGGTCCAGGTGCGACTCCCACACGACCGAGCCCTCGGGGTTGGCCTGGAAGCCGTGGTCGGAGACCACGATCAGCACGTCCTCGGGCGCGAGCCAGGCGCGGATCTCCCCGAGCGCGCGGTCCGTGCCGCGCAGGATCTCCTGCACCGGGCGCGCGGCGCTCCC
>DASRUS010000284.1:0-4755 GCA_035687825.1 Myxococcota bacterium
GCGCATCCGGAGAACCATATCAGCCGCGACGCTCCCCCTCATCTTCGCGCCGCCGCGAACGGGGGTGTCCCGGCTGGCCGCCCGGTCAGAGGACGGCCGTGATGGCCAGGAAGAGTGAGAGTGCCAGGGTGAGGCGGATCATTTGTTTTACCTGCCCTCCCACCCCTCAGCTAGAGCAATGCCCGTGCCATGCCCATCGGGGCCCAGACGGCGTTTCGAGCGATTTCGACCGCTCTTGACCGCCTCCAAAGTTTGCACCCTGCAGCCGCCACTGGCAGAATCGAAGATCCCCTTGGGGAACACAGGCCCGACGACCCGAACCTCAGTCCTTCCGGAACTGCGGCATCACCTGCGTCGAGAACAGGCGCGCGGGCTCCCGAGTATCACGCCCGAAGAACTCGATCACGAAGTGCGTGCAGCCGAGGGCGCGGTGGCGCTCGATGCCTTCGGCCACGCGGGCGGGGTCGCCCCACAGGCCGTGCTCCTCGAGGGCGGCGCCCAGGTGCCCGCCGAAGACCTTGCGCGCCTTCTCCAGCGCCGCGCGCGCCGCCGCCTCGTCCTCGGCGATCACCACGCTGCACTGCTGCGAGACCTCGATCTCGTCGAAGTCGCGGCCCACCTCGGCGCAGCGCTGCTTCAGCACCTCGATCTTGTGAGCGAGCTTCGGCTGGTAGATGGCGAGGTTGTTCCACAGATCCGCGCGGCGCGCCGCGATGCGCAGCAGCACGCGCTCCCCCCCGCCGCCGATGAGCAGGCGCGGGCGCCGCTCCGGCTTGGGCTCGCAGAGCGCGTCCTTCATCCGCACGTGCCGGCCGTCGAAGCTCACGCGCTCCTCGCTCCAGAGCCGCGGCAGGACCTCGGCGATCTCGTCGAGGGCGCGCATGCGTTCGCCGAGCGGCGGGAAGGGGAGGCCGTAGCTCTCGAACTCAGGGGGAAACCAGCCCGCGCCGAGGCCGAGGGTCACGCGTCCCGGCGCGATCCGATCGAGCGTCGCCACCTGCTTCGCCAGCACCCCCGGGTTGCGGAAGAAGGGCGGCGTGACGAGCGTCCCGAGCCCGACGCGACCGGTGAGCGCGGCCACCGCGGCGAGCTCCGTCCAGGCTTCGAGGATCGGGAGGCTGGGGACGGGGACTCCGGTGAGGTGGTCGCACACCCAGAGCGAGTCGAAGCCCAGCGACTCGAACTCGAGGGCCGCGGCCCGCGCCTCCTCCCAGCTGCGCTTGATCTGCGGAAGCGTGACCCCGAAGTGGAGCGCCCGGCCCATGTCTTCTCGTCCTCCCAGGTGATGCGAGCATACACCCGCTAGGATGAAGTTTCGTGAGCCGCACGCTCGTCGTCTCCGCGCCCGGCCGCGCGAACCTGATCGGGAACCCGACCGACCTCTACGGCGGCGCCGTGCTCTCCTGCTCGGTGGATCTGCGCGCGCGCGTGCGCCTCGAAGCCGCGGCGGAGCTGGTGCTCGCGACGGAGGGGCGCGAGTGCGAGATCCGCGCGGACCGCGACCTCGCCCCACGCGGCGACCTCTTCGACGTGGCGCGGGCGGTCCTCGCCCACGTGGGGATCCCGGAGCTGGCCTGCCGCATCGAGTACGCGAGCGAGATCCCGCTGCGCAGCGGCATGGCGGGATCCACCGCCCTCGTCGTGAGCCTGCTGCACGCCCTCGGCGCCTGGCTCGGGCGCCCGCTCGGCCCGTACGAGCTCGCGGAGACCGCGCGGCGCATCGAGCTCTCGCTCATGAAGGTGATGTGCGGGTACGTGGACCACTACATGTGCACCTTCGGCGGGCTCCGCTACCTCGACTTCCGCGGCAAGGGCATCGACCGCAGCGACGGCGAGCAGCCCTTCGCGACGGTGGAGCCCCTCGAGCGCTGGGCCCCGGAGCTCCCCTTCGTGCTCGCCTTCACCGGCGTCCAGCACTCGTCGGGCGCCGTGCACTCGCCGATCCGCGAGCGCTGGCTCGCCGGGGATCCCGAGGTGGTCGCGGGCTACGAGCGGGTGGGCGAGATCGCGCGCGCGGGCAAGCGCGCGTTCCTCGCGGGCGACTTCGAGCGCCTGGGCGCGCTGATGAACGAGAACCACGCCCTCCAGCGCGACTTCGGCGGCTCCGGCGAGTCGAACGAGCGCCTGATCCGCGCGGCCCTGGCCGGTGGAGCGCGGGCTGCGAAGCTCGCGGGCGCCGGGAACGGAGGGACCATCGTGGCGCTGTGCCGCGAGGACGGGATCGGGCGCGTCGAGTCGGCGCTCCGCGACGCCGGAGCCGCAGCGCTCTACCGGCCGGTCGTGGCTCCCGGCGTGACCCTCGAAGCGGACTGAGCCCCCTGCATGCGCGGGCGCGGGGATTGATTCGGGTGCGGGTCCTCGTCGCGGGCTGCGGCTACGTGGGGATCGCCCTCGGCGAGCGTCTCGCGGCCGGGGGCTGCGAGGTGTTCGGCCTGCGCCGCCGGGTCGAGGGCCTGCCCGCCGCGATCCGACCGATCGCCGCCGACCTCGGCGACCCCGCGACGCTGCGCGGTCTTCCCCACGACCTCGCTCTCGTCTTCTACACCGCGGGCGCCGAGCGCGGCGACGAGCCCGCCTACCGCCGCGCCTACGTGGAGGGCGTGCGCAACCTCCAGGGCGCGCTCGGGGCGCAGCGCGGGATCCGGCGGCTCCTCTTCGTGTCGAGCACCGCGGTCTACGCGCAGAGCGCCGGCGAGTGGGTGGACGAAGCCTCCGAGACCTCCCCCCGCGAGTTCCGCGGCAGGATCCTCCTCGAAGGCGAGGGGCTCGTCCTCGCGAGCCCATTCCCCGCGACGGTGCTCCGCCTCGGCGGGATCTACGGGCCCTCGCGCACGCGGCTCCTCGACGAGCTGCGCGCGGGGCGCGCGCGCTTCGTCCCCGGGCGCTTCACGAACCGCATCCACCGCGACGACGCGGCGGGAGCGCTCGACCACCTGGCGCAGCTCAGCGCGGCCGAGCACGTCATCCTGGGCGTGGACTGCGATCCCGCCGAGGAGCGCGTCGTCTTCGAATGGCTGGCGCAGCGCCTCGGGGCGCCGCCCCCGCGTGCGGCGGAGTCGGCGCCGTCGGGGCGGCGCGTGGGGTCCAAGCGCTGCCGCAACACGAGGCTCCTCGCCACGGGCTACCGGTTCCGCCATCCGACCTTCCGCGAGGGCTACGGGGCGCTCCTCGCCGGCGGAACGTGAGCGCACGATTTGCGGCGGCGCCGCGGTCGTGTTACCCGGCTGACTCCATGCGCCGCGTGCTCATCGTGAAGACGGGACGCACGCTCCCGAACCTCCTCGCGCGCCGGGGCGACTCCGACGCGTGGATCGCCGCGGCCATGGGCAGCGACCCCGCGTCCCTCGACGTGGTCCCGGTCTTCGAGGGGGCGCCGCTCCCCGACCCGGCTGACGTGGCCGGCGTGGTCGTCACGGGCTCCCCCGCCATGGTGAGCGACCGCGCGCCCTGGAGCGTGCGGACCGCAGCCTGGCTCGAGCGGGCGGTGGCGGACCAGACGCCCGTCTTCGGCATCTGCTACGGCCACCAGCTCCTGGCCGACGCCCTCGGTGGTCGCGCGGGAGTGAACCCGCGCGGGCGCGAGATGGGGACCGTCGAGGTGGAGCTCCTCCCCGAGGCGGCCGCGGATCCGCTCTTCTCGGCGACCCCGCGGCGGATCCGCGCCCACACGACGCACCTGGAGACGGTGCTCGAGCTGCCCGCAGGCGCGCGCGTGCTGGCCCGCAGCGACGCGGACCGCTACCACGCCGTGGCCTTCGCGCCGCGGGCCTGGGGCGTGCAGTTCCACCCCGAGTTCGACGCCGACGTGATGCGGGGCTACCTGCTGGAGCGGCGCGAGGTGCTGCGCTCCGAGGGCCGCGATCCCGACGCGATGCTCCGTGACGCCCAGGAGTGTCAGGAGAGCACGGCGCTGCTGCGCCGCTTCGCGGGGCTCGTGCGCGAGGCGACGGTCAGCCCGCGAACTGCTTCCGGTAATCGACGCTGAGCCAGCGCTCCGGGCGCGCGCGCACGAGCACGCTCCCGCCGCGCGCGTCCGTCCCGCCCGTGGCCTCGACGTAGCGGTCGCCGAGCTCGCGGCCCAGGTAGCGGCGTGCGAGCGGGCGCACGTCGCGTTCCACGTCGGCGTCTTCGAGCGCCACGACGGGGCCCTCGACGCTCACGTACTGGTACGGCGGCGTCTCGGTCTGGACGCAGAGCGAGAGGCGCATCGCGCGGGCCAGGAGCCGGCCCTTCCGCGAGCCGCGCTCGGTCACGAGACGGAGCTCGCCCCCGGGCTCGTACGCGTACCAGATCGGCACGCTGAGGGGCCCGCGCCCGTCCTCGGCGACGCTCAAGACGCCCACGTGCACGCCGGCGAGAAAGGCCTCGCGTTCGCTCCGGGTCATGGCCAGGGACATGCGTGCTCCTCCGGGCGGTGGGCGAGGCGGGGCAGCGGCCGGACGCCGCGAGTCACGCGGCGCGGATGCGGGGCCTGCGACCGAGCACACCCGTGTCGCGGAAGGCCTCGAGCAGGAGCGCCTCCACGTCGGGCTCGAAGAGGAACGACACGTGGCTCCCGTGGTACCAGGCGAGGCGCGGCTCCCCCCAGTGGCGCCAGAGCTCCAGCGCCTGGTGCGGAGGAGCGAGCCGATCCGCCATGCCGGCGTAGAGGTAGAGCCGCTCCTGGGGCACGCGCGGTGCGAAGGCGAGGGGCGAGACCACGGTGAGCAGCCGCTCCACCCGCTCCCACTCGAAACCGAAGCGCTCCGCGGCGCG
>DASRUS010000285.1:0-16009 GCA_035687825.1 Myxococcota bacterium
GCCCACCTACGTCTACAGCGCGGGCGCCCTCGTCGCGGCCTACGACGCCTTCGACCGGGCGTTCGCGTCGGTGCCCCACACGCTCTGCTACTCGGTCAAGGGCAACATGAACCTCGCCGTGATCCGCACGCTCGTCGCGCGTGGCGCGGGCGCCGACGTGACCTCCGGGGGCGAGCTCTTCCGCGCGCTCCGCGCCGGGGCGGATCCCCGCCGCATCGTGTACTCCGGCGTGGGCAAGACCGCCGACGAGATCGACCAGGCGCTCGACGCGGGGATCCGCATGTTCAACGTCGAGTCGCGCGCCGAGCTCCGCCTCCTCGACCAGCGCGCGGCACGCAAGGGGCGGCGCGCGCCCATCGCGTTCCGCGTGAATCCCGACGTGGATCCGAAGACGCACCCCTACATCTCGACGGGGCTGCGCACGAGCAAGTTCGGGATCCCCATCGCCGAGGCGCCCGCCGCGTACGCGGAGGCGAAGGCCCTCGACCACGTGGAGGTCGTGGGGGTCGATTGCCACATCGGCTCCCAGATCCTGGACGCGGCGCCCTTCGCCGACGCCATGCAGCGCGTGCGCGCCCTGGTGATCGAGCTCCGCGCCGCGGGCCACCCGATCCGGGTGATCGACGCCGGCGGGGGGCTCGGCGTCACCTACTCCGAGGAGTCGCCGCCCTCGCCCGAGGCCTACGCGCGCGCGGTCCTCGGACCGCTCCGCGACCTCGACTGCGAGATCGTGCTCGAGCCGGGACGCTCGATCACCGCTAACGCCGGGGTCCTCCTCGCGCGCGTGCTCTTCGAAAAGCAGAGCGACGAGAAGCGCTTCGTGATCGTGGACGCGGCGATGAATGATCTCATCCGGCCCGCGCTCTACCAGGCGTGGCAGGGCATCGAGCCCGTGGCGCCGCCCCGGGGCGCCCCCCGCGGCGTGGACGTGGTGGGGCCCGTGTGCGAGTCGGGGGACTTCCTGGCGCGCGACCGCTCGCTCCCGCCGCTCGAGCCGGGCGATCTCCTGGCGGTGCGCTCCGCGGGGGCGTACGGCTTCGCCATGTCCAGCAACTACAACGCGCGCCCGCGGGCCGCAGAGGTGCTGGTGCGCGGCGATCGCTTCGCCGTGGTGCGCGCGCGGGAGAGCCACGACGACCTCGTGCGCGGGGAGTCGATCCCGACGGAGCTCACGGGATGACCCGCACGCTCGAGTTCACGAAGATGCACGGGGCCGGGAACGACTTCGTGGTCCTGGACGGGATCACGCAGGAGCTGCCGGCGCTCGATCGCCTGGCGCGCCGGCTCGCGGACCGCCGCTTCGGGATCGGCGCCGACCAGATCCTGGTGGTGCGACCCTCGCGGACCGCGGACTTCCGCATGGACATCTGGAACGCCGACGGCTCCCGGGCGGAGATGTGCGCGAACGGGATCCGCGCCTTCTACGAGTACGTGCGCCAGCGCGGGCTCACCGACGCGGACGAGATCACGGTGGAGACGCTGGGGGGCGTCGTGCGTCCGCGCCGGGCGGGAGAGGGCCGGGTCCGGGTGGAGATGGGCCGGCCCGTGCTCGAGCCCGCCAAGATCCCCACGACGCTCGGCGGCGAGGCCCCGCTCCTCGAGGCGCCGCTGGACGTGGACGGCGAGGTCGTGCGCGTGAGTTGCGTCTCGATGGGCAATCCGCACGCGGTCCTCTTCGTGCCCGACGTGGACGCGGCGCCCGTGGAGCGCCTCGGCCCGCGCATCGAGCGTCACCCCGCCTTCCCGAACCGCGTGAACGTGGAGTTCGTCGAGGTCGTGGCGCGGGACCGGGTCCGGCAGCGCACCTGGGAGCGCGGCGCGGGCGAGACGCTCGCCTGCGGGAGTGGCGCCTGCGCGGTGGCGGTCGCGTGCGTGCTCGGCGGACGGACGGAGCGCCGGCTGCGCGTCGCGCTGCGCGGCGGCGAGCTCGAGATCGCGTGGGAGCGCGACGACGCGCCGGTCGTGATGACCGGCCCCGCGGCCCGCGTCTTCACGGGTCGGATCGAGGTCGAGGCGGACTGAGCGAGCGAGCCACGGCGGGCGCGCCCCGAGTGCGCAGCGAGCTGGCGAACGGAGGCGAACATGTTCGAAGGCGTCCTCACCGCGCTCGTCACGCCGTTTCGCGACGGATCCATCGACGAACGCGCGCTCCAGGACCTGGTGGAGCTCCAGATCTCCGCGGGGGTGGACGGCCTCGTCCCCTGCGGCTCGACGGGCGAGGCCGCGACGCTCTCCCACGCGGAGCACCGCCGCGTGGTCGAGGTCGTGGTGGCCGCGGCGCGAGGCCGCGTGCCCGTGCTGGCGGGCACCGGCTCGAACAGCACCTCCGAGGCGATCGACCTCACGCGCCACGCCAAGGAGGCCGGGGCCGACGCTGCGATCCTCATCTCGCCCTACTACAACAAGCCCACGCAGGAGGGGATCGTCGCCCACTACGCGAAGATCGCGCGCGAGACGAGCTTTCCGCTCGTGGTCTACAACATCCCGGGCCGCACCGCGTCCAACATTTTGCCCGAGACGCTGGCGCGCCTGGCGGATCTGGAGCAGGTCGTGGGCGTGAAGGAATCGACGGGCAACCTGCACCAGGTCTCCCAGACGATCGCGCGCTGCCCGCCCGACTTCGCCGTGCTCTCGGGCGACGACTCCCTCACGCTGCCGATCCTCGCCGTCGGGGGCCGCGGCGTGATCTCGACCACCGCGAACGTGGCGCCCCACGAGATGGTCGGGCTCGTGCGCGCCTTCCGGGGCGGCGACCTCGCGCGGGCGAGGGAGGCCCACTACCGGCTGCTGCCCCTCGTGGACGTGCTGTTCTGCGAGACGAACCCGATCCCGGTGAAGGCTGCGCTCGCCCTGCGCGGCCTCGTATCCGACGAGATCCGCCTGCCGCTCACGCCGCTCAGCCGGCCGAACCGCGAGCGGCTCCAGGTAGTGCTGAAGGAGTTCGGCCTGTTGTGAGCGCCGCTCCGCGCCGCCGCGTGGGTGTGGTGGGGGCGCTCGGCCGCATGGGCGAGCGCGTGCGCGCCGCCCTCGCGGAGACGGACGACTTCGCCCTCGGCGCGGCGCTCGAGTCGCCGGGACACCCCGGCCTCGGAACGCCGCTCGAAGCCGGCGTCGCGGTCGGCGCGGACCTCGGGAAGGCGCTGGCTGCGTGCGACGTGCTGATCGATTTCTCCGTCCCGGCCTCGAGCCTCGCGCTGCTCCGTGCCGCGGCGGAGGCGCGCGTGCCCTGCGTCGTCGGGACCACGGGCTTCGGCGAGGCCGAGCGCGCCGAGATCGCGACGCTCGCCCGGCGCACGCCCCTGGTGCTCGCCGCGAACTTCTCGGTGGCGGTGAACGTGCTCGTCCACCTCGTCGAGCGCGCGTCGCGGCTCCTCGGCCCCGGCTTCGACGCCGAGATCGTGGAGCTCCACCACGCGGCCAAGCGCGACGCGCCGAGCGGGACCGCGCTCCGCCTCGCGCGGGCGGTGGCCGACGGGCGCGGGCTCGGGGCCGAGGCGCGCTTCGTCCTCGAGCGCGCCGGCGAGACGGGCGCCCGCCCCCCGGGCGTGATCGGGATCCAAGCCCTGCGCGGCGGCGACAACCCCGGCGAGCACACGGTCCTCTTCCTCGGCTCCGGCGAGCGGCTCGAGCTCGTCCATCGCGCGGCGACCCGCGACCACTTCGCGCGCGGCGCCGTGACCGCTGCGCGCTGGGTCCTGGGTCGGGCGCCCGGCCTGTACGCCATGGAGCAGGTGCTCGGCCTCGAGTGACCTTCGAGGGCCGCTGACCGACCGCGAGCCGAAGCTGCCCTTCGCGTGGGCGCGCGCATCCCGGCGATCCAGAGCGCGCCGGAGAGCCGCTCAGCAGTCGAAGTACAGCTCGAACTCGTGCGGGTGCGGGCGCAGCCGCACGGCGTCCACCTCGCTCTCGCGCTTGTACGCGATCCAGGTCTCGATCGCGTCGGACGTGAACACGTCCCCCTTCAGCATGAACTCGTGGTTCGCCTCGAGGTTGTCGAGCGCGTCCTCGAGGGCGCCCGGCATGGTCGGGATCCCCGCCGCCTCCTCGGGCGTGAGCGCGTAGATGTTCTTGTCGAGCGGCTGGCCCGGATCGATCTTGTTCTCGACCCCGTCCATCCCGGCCATTGTCATGGCTGCGAAGGCCAGGTACGGGTTGCACGACGGATCCGGGAAGCGCACTTCGACGCGCTTCGCCTTCGGGCTGGGCGAGTACATGGGGATGCGGCACGCCGCCGAGCGGTTGCGGCTCGAGTAGGCCAGGTTCACGGGCGCCTCGTAGCCCGGCACGAGCCGGCGGTACGAGTTCGTGGTGGGGTTCGTGAAGGCCGCGAGCGCCGGCGCGTGCTTCAGGATTCCGCCGATGTACCAGAGCCCGAGGTCCGAGAGCCCCGCGTACCTGTCGCCGGCGAAGAGCGGCTTGCCGCCCTTCCAGATCGACTGGTGGCAGTGCATGCCCGAGCCGTTGTCCTTGAAGATCGGCTTGGGCATGAAGGTCGCCGTGAGCCCGTGGCGGCGCGCCACGTTCTTCACCACGTACTTGTAGAGCAGCACCTTGTCCGCCATCTGGACGATGGGCGAGAACTTCATGTCGATCTCGGCCTGGCCCGCGGTCGCCACCTCGTGGTGCTGCGCCTCGATCTCGATGCCGAGCTTCTGCATCTCGAGCACCATCTCGGTGCGCAGGTCCTGCTGGGTGTCGTTGGGCGGGACCGGGAAGTAGCCTTCCTTGTAGCGCGGCTTGTACGCGAGGTTCGGCTTGCCCCAGTCCTCGGCGCGGCCGGTGTTCCAGGCGCCCTCGATCGAGTCGATCTCGTAGTAGCCGATGTTCGGCCCGGTGGTGAAGCGGGCGCTGTTGAACACGAAGAACTCGAGCTCGGGACCGAAGAAGATCGTGTCGCCGATCCCGGAGAGCTTCACGTAGTTCGCGGCCTTCTTCGCGATCCAGCGCGGGTCGCGCGTGTAGTTCTCGCGCGTGATGGGATCCACGATGTCGCAGATGAGCGAGAGCGTGGGCTCCGAGCAGAACGGATCCATCACCGCCGTGGTGGGATCGGGGATCACGAGCATGTCGCTCGCGTGGATCGCCTGCCAGCCGCGGATCGACGAGCCGTCGAAGCCGAAGCCGTCCTCGAAGGACGACTCCTCGAGCTGCGAGATCGGGACGGAGAAGTGCTGCCAGAGCCCGGGCCAATCGGTGAACTTGAGGTCCACCATGACGACGCCGTTGCGCTTCGCGAGTTCCAGCACCTGCTTCGGATTCATGAGGATCGCTCCTTTTCCTCGGTTTCCATGGGTTGTTCGGGTACGGCGGGCCGCCCGGCCCGCGAGACGCTGCCGTGCTGGAGACGCCTAGACCGCGTCCGGCCCGCGCTCGCCGGTGCGGATACGGATCACGTCCTCCATGGGGAGGATGAAGATCTTGCCGTCGCCGATACGGCCCGTGTTGGCGGCCGCGACGATCGTCTGCGCCACCTTCTCGGCCATCTCGTCCGGCACGGCCACCTCGATCTTGATCTTGGGAAGGAAGTCCACCACGTACTCCGCCCCCCGGTAGAGCTCCGTGTGCCCCTTCTGGCGTCCGAAACCCTTCACCTCGGTGACGGTCATCCCCTGGATCCCGATCTCGTGCAACGCCTCCTTCACCTCGTCGAGCTTGAAGGGCTTGATGATGGCCTCGACCTTCCGCATGGCGGCTCCCTTCGGCGCCCCGGCCCGCCGGGCGGGGCGCTGCGACGGTACCACGAGCGCGGCGACACTGCGCAGCGCTCGGCGCACCGATGGCTCGAATGGGGTAGCAACTCGCGTGCCAGCGCCGGCCCACCAGGAACCGGGGCGCCGCGCCCGCTCGCCGCGGCTGCCCTCGGCGCGGGCACGCCGTGCTCGAATCGTGAGCAGCGACACGTGGATTCAGGGTCGGGCGAGCGTCCTCACGGCGGGAACGGCTCTTGCAAAAGCGGCGGTCATGGACCTCCAGCGACGGCCGATCGAGACGCGGACGACGGGGCCCGACTCCCGCCTCGCGCGACTCTTCGAGGAGATCGCCGCCAGCGGCGCGCCCGCGGGCCCGACGCTGCGAAGCTGGCTCGACGCCGCCGAGGCGTGGCGCATCCGCGAGGCCCTCGCCGCCGCCCGGGGCAACCGCAGCGCTGCGGCCCGCTCCCTCGGGATCGGCCGGCGCACGCTCTACGCGAAGATGGAGAAGCACGGCATCCGCCCGATCTGGGCGACCCGCGCGCAGGCGAGCTCGGAAGCCTGAACCGACCCGAGGGCGAGGGGCCGGCGCTCCATGCCTCGGCCGACAACGAACCTGGTGTCACTTTCGCGGAGCACGTTTCGCGGTGCCCTGCCGGGGCACGTGTCGGCCTGCGGGTGACTTCCGCGCCGGCCCCTCGCCCTCGGGTCGGCCAGAAGGGACCAGAGAGTCTTCCAGAAAGAGCGGGGCGCGGAGCTCCCAGTGAAGCGCCGCGCCCCGGTTTCGTCGCCGATCAGCTCAGAACTTGTAGACCACCTCGACGCCGGCGGTCATCTGATCATCCTCGAACTCGCCGGCCTCGTCGTCCACGTAGATCGCATCGCTCGAGCCCTGGACGTCGGCCACGTCGTAGCGCACCTCACCCTTCACGATGAGCTTCTCCGTGAGCGAGTAGTCGACCGTTCCCGTGACCGAGAAGAGGCTCGTCTCGTCGCCGGGAATCGCGAACCCGCTCGTGGCCAGCCTCGAGAAGAAGCTGTCCTCGTCGTTCACGTAGTCCCCGCGCAGGGCGAGCCCGAGCCGCTCGGTGAGGGCAGCGCGGCCCGCGATGGCCACCCCCCAGGCGTTCACCGAGCCGCCGGGGAAGAGCGCGGTGAGCGAATCCACCTGCTCGATCTCGACGGTCCGGTAGTCGGCGTTGATCCACATGGAGAAGTTCTCCAGCGGATCCCAGGTGAAGATCAGGTTGTAGATGTGCTCCTTGTCGGCCTCGAGCGAGCACTCGCCGAAGCTGCCCGGGCACGGCAAGGTCGTGCCGAGGGCGCTGTTCGAGCTGCCCCAGAGGCCGTTGAAGGAGAGCGCGAACTTCTCCTCGGTGTAGCCGAGCCGCCAGATGACGCTCTTGTTGGTGTTGAGATCGACGTCCACGTTCTTCACGTCCTCGTTCACGACGCCGAGCGAGACGTCGAACTTCTCCGCGAACGGCATGTTCGCGACGATGCCGACCTGGGTGACCGGCTCGAGGAGGTTGTAGACGTTGCTGCGCGTGATGTTCCAGTTGTAGATCGTGGGAGCGACCTCGGTGCCGATCAAGGTCCCGAACTGCCCGAACTTGAACGTGACACCCTCTCCGATCGGCGCCAGGTACTGAACATAGGCCTGGTAGACGTCCAGGTCCGTCTCGTCGAGACTGATCCCGTCGTTCGCGGTCCCCTGGCTGTTGCCCAGCACGCTCGCGGTCTTGCCGAACAAGATGTCGGCCCGGAAGCCCGCGCGGTTGGACTCGTCCACCGGTCGCTCGAGCTCGAACCAGAGCTGGTCCACCGCGAAGCTGTTGGCATCCGGGTGGAACGGATAGGCGAAGCCCGTGGCGCCTGCGTTCGCGCCGCCCAGCGACTCGCCGTTGGGCTCGTTGAAGTTGTAGAAGTAGCTCCCCGCCACCCAGCCGCCGATCTCGAGGGTGTCGAGGAACGACGCGAGGCCCGAGGCCCCCGGCCGCAGCTCGGCGAGGCCCGAGCGATCGATGAGCTCCTGCTGCCGCTCCACGCGATCGTTCGCATCGTCGAGCTGGTCGGTGGTGGCCTGCAACCGGTCCTCGACTTGGGTCATGCGGTCCTGCATCTGACGCAGCTGCTCCTGCACGTCGTCGGCGGACGACGCGACGGGGAGCAGCCACGCCAGGGCCCCGAACCAAAGGCACACGAATCGGGTTCGCATCGAATGCACCTCTCCTGTGGGCGTCGGGGGGCCGACGCGTCGGCGGTTCTGGATCTCCGAGTCCCCCGCGCAGTGGCCATGGGGGGCCGGGGCGTCCCGGCGGCCACTGGTGCAACGCGCGTGCCCTGCGCTCTCGTCCCGCTAGCAACCCTCTTGGGCCATGCGTTGCTCAGTCCACCCGCACTGCTGCCCGTGAGAGCGGCAGCGCTGGCGTTCGAGCGGGCATGCTGACGCAACTCCCGATGCAGCGCCATGGGTCGAGAGGGAAAATTCTTGACGAGATCCTCGTTCGCCGGGCGGCGCGCTCGTGTGGCGAAACTCACTCGCCCGGCATCGAGCGTGATGCGAACTCGCGGGGAAATCGCCTCGATGGAATCACGCTACGCCACGCCTCGCGACACGACGGAGTGTCAGACGAGCGCGAGCTTCCAGAGATCGCGCTGGTCGAGCCAGGCGAGCGTGCGTGGGCAGGGGAGCCGCGGGTCGGCCCGACGCGCCTCGGCGAGGAGTTCGAGGTCCGCGAGGGTGTCGAGGTCGAAGCTCGGGGCGAGGGTCCGCACGCGCAGGCCGAGGCCGCGGGCCCGGTCCCGCGTGTCGTCGAGCACCGCCGCCGTGCTCATGGGATGGTCGAAGAGGCCCGGGGCGGGCCGCCGGAGCGCGACCAGGTTGTAGCCGCCGTCGCGGTCCGGCGAGAGGGCGAGGTCCGCCTCGTCGAGGGCACCGAGCGCCGCGGGAAACGCCGAGGCGCCGAGGGCCGGGCTGTCGCTCCCGCGCAGGACGACGGCTCGCGCGCCCCCCGCCGCCGCCTCCGCCACCGCCCACTCCATGCGGCGGCCGAGGTCGGGGCCGCGCTGCGCCACGATCCGGAAGTCCGCGGGCGCGAGGCCCGCGAGCTCGCGGACCGCATCCGGCGGGTGCACGGCCAGGACGGGCTCCGCGCCGAGCGCACGGGCGAAGCCCGCGGTCGCTTCGAGCACGTCCTCGAGCATGCAGCGGTAGAAGTCCGCGGCCGCCTCGGGGCGGAGCGCGGGGGTCATGCGCGTCTTCACCGCGCCGGGGCGCGGCGCCTTGGCGAAGACGACGAACGCGTCGCGACGGGCGCCGCTCACCGCGCCTCGCGCGGGAGGCCGAACGGGAGCGAGGCCACCTCGACGCTGCCGCCCCCGACGCGGAGTCGCGTCCCCGGAGCGTCCCAGGGCCTGCGCACGTACGCGAGCGCGATCGCGCCGAAGCGGGGCGAGAGGACCGCGCTCGTCACCTCGCCGACGCGCTTGCCCTCGAGGTCCTCGAGCGGGGCGCGGGGCGCGGGCAGAGACCCGCCCACACAGTGCAGGCCCACGAGGAGGTGGCTCACGCGGCCGCGTGAGCGCATGCGCGCCACGACCTCCTGTCCCGTGTAGCAGCCCTTCGTGGTGGAGACGGCCCGCTCGAGCCGCGCCTCGTCGGGCAGCACCGACTCGTCGAGCTCGCGGCCGAGGCGCGGCACGCCCGCCTCGATGCGCAGGCGCTCGAGGACCTCCTCGCTCGAAGCGACGAGGCCGTGTGGCGCCCCGACCGCGAGGAGCGCGGCGCTGACATCTTGGCCGCGCCCGGCCGGGACGAAGAGCTGGAAGCCCGGCCCGCCGGCAAAGGCGAACGCGGCGACGACCACGGGCGTCCCGGCGATCCGGAGGTCGGCGCAGCTGTCGGCCGGCGGCGGCTCGCTCGCGAGCCCGGCGAGCACGCGATCCGCACCCGGGCCTTCCACCGCCAGGCGGTCGAAGGCGGAGCTCCGGTCGGCGAGCACCACGTCGTCGGCGATCACGTACTTCGCGAGGCGCGCGATGACGGTCTCGACCGCCGCGGCTTCCGTCTCCAGCCACAGCGAATCGTCTCGCACCAGCACGTGGAGGTCCGCGACGACGCGCCCCTCGCGGGTGAGCAGCAGCGCGTAGCAGCCCGCGCCGGTCCCGCGCGCGGCCGCGGCGGCCACGTCGTTCGTGAGCATGCCGTTGAGCCAGCGCACGCGATCGCCGCCGCGCACCTCGACGAGGCCGCGCGCTCCGAGCGCGAAGAGCCCCGCGCCGCTGCCGACGTCCCCGGTTCCGTTCGTCACGGCGTGCTCCGTCCCGGACGGACGTCGATCGCCGGCGGCCCCGCCGCGGGCGGGAGGGCGAGGGGCCCCACGCGAGCCTCCCCCTTCGCGAGCTCGCGCTTCCACCACTCGGCGAAGCGCGCGCGGGCGGCCTCGTAGTCCTCGTCGTTGTCGATGTCCACCGCCGCGCCGCCGAGCTCCGTCACCGCGAAGCGGAAGCGCGTGCCGAGGAGCGACGAGACCGCCCGCTCCACGCGCGCGATGGGGATGGCCGCGCGGATCCAGTCGGCGATCCGCCGCCACCCCCAGCGGTCGGCGATGGACGCGGCGTGCAGCAGCAGGTAGTTGCCGAGCAGGCGGAAGCCGCCCTGCTGCGTCCGCCACAGCCGGAAGGCGAGGGCCGCGATCTCGCCGAACTGCTTCTGATGGCGGTGCTCGTACATCTCCTCGATGTAGAAGCGGTTGAGCAGCCGCGCCGGCCGCACGAGGTGCAGGTTGTTCTGGCGGAAGCGTCCCTCGCGGAGGTTGAAGTAGGCCATGCGGATCCCAGCCGCGCCGCCCGCCTCGGGATAGAAGTCCTGCATGGAGCGCTCCGTGGAGAGGCCGACGGCGTAGTCGCAGCCGAGCGAGACGCCGAGGCGCACGAAGTGCGAGATCTCGTGGGGCGTGGCGAAGGGGATGTCCGCGGAGAGGTAGAGGACGCGCTGATCGAGGTCGTCCTCCGTCACGGGATCCCGGCCCTCGGGGCCCGCGCCCGGCAGCAGGCGCCGGTAGGTCTCCCACGCGTTCTCGTAGAGGTTGCGGAACTGCGGGACCACGTGGAGGGGCTTGCAAAGCTCTGGGCGCAGGGGCTCGAGCGTCGCGGCGAGGCGAGCCGCGTCGCCCACCACCCAGACCTCGGAGACTTCGGGCACGCGCTGGAGCGTCGCCACCACGTGCGCCACGAGGGGGCGACCCTCGATCGCGAGGTAGGGCTTGCTCTCGCCCCGGACGTGCTTCGCCGCGGCGCGGTCGCCGGCGGTCACGACGGCGGGAAGCCGCGGGGCGGGCTCGGGTCGGGTCTCGGGGTCAGGGGGCATCGGAGGGATCCTAGGCGTCCGGCTCCTCGAGAATGAAGATCACCTGGAGCGTCACCAGGAACTCGGTGATCTTGCCCTGCTCGACGCGCGCCTTCTCCTCCAGCACCTGGAGGCCCGTGATGTTGCGCAGGGTCTTGTGCGCGCGCTCGAAGCCGCGCTCGATGGCGTCCTGCCAGCTCACGGGCGAGGCCGCGGTGATGGTGGAGACGGAGGCGATGGCCATGTTCCCTCCTACCAGTGGAGCACCGTCTCCGGCGCCATGTCGAAGCTGAGCCGCAGCCGCACGCGATACTCCCGGATGGCGTCGCCCTCCACCTTCACGCGCTTCTCGACGATCTCGATGCCCGTGATCCCGCGCAGCGTGCGGTGCGCGCGCTCGACGACGTTGCGCGCCGCGTCCTCGAAGCCGAGCGGCGACGACCCGATGAGCTCGCTCTGCTTGGCCACCCACACGCGCTGCCCTCCTCAGGCCGGATGCTCCACGGCCCGCGCCCGCTCCACGCCGCCCTCCGGCTCGAACGCCACCAGCCCCTCGTGCTCCAGCAGGTCCAGGTGCCCGATCACCTCCGAGAGCACCAGGAAGATCTGCGACTGCCAGTGGCGCTTGAACATCTGCACCGCGATCTCGAAGGGAGATCGGGGGCCCTCGCGCAGCATGCGCAGCATCTGGAGCTTGCGCCGCTCGTGGTGGAGACGATACCCGGCGATCACCTGGTGATGATCCCAGATCACGTCCCCGTGCGACGGGAAGGTGACGCGGCAGGCGAGGCGCTCCACCTTCGCGAGGGAATCCATGAAGCGCATGAGGCTCTTCGGTCGCGGCTCGCCTTCCCGATCGGGGAAGGAGAGGAGCGGCACCGGGGAGATGTCCGCCAGCAGGTGGTCGCCGGAGAAGAGAGACTGCGTCTCGCGCTCGTAGAAGACCACGTGCCCCTCGCAGTGACCCGGCGTCTCGATCACCTCGAGGCGGAACTCGCCGAGCTCGAGGACGTCGCCCTCGGCGATCACCACGTCCACGTCGAGGGGCTCCTGGATCTCGCGCACGAACTCCGCGCGGCCCGGCTCCGGGCGCAGGCACTCCTCGGGCACCCCCCAGCGGCGGAACCAGGCGAGCGTGCTCGGCGAGCGGTCCGCGCTGGGGAGCCAGTGCGTCTTCATGCGCTCGGACTCGATCGCCGACGCGTACACCGGCGCGCCCGAGATCTCGCGCAGGCGGCGGGCCTGCCCGAAGTGGTCGGGGTGGGCGTGGGTCACGAGGATCCGCTGGATCTGCTCGAGGGAGAAGCCGAACTCCTTCACGCCACGCCGCAGCGCCTCGAACGACTCGGGCGAGCGGACGCCTGTGTCGATGAGCGTCAGCGACTCGGAGCCCGCGGGCGGGAAGACGAGATAGGAGTTGATGTCGCCCACCGGAAACGGCGTCGGGCTGGGGACGCGCCCCACGCGGCCGAAGCGATGGCGCTCGACGAAGCTGCGCGGCGTGCGGGGATCGGACATGGGCCCAGAGCGAGGGTAGTGCCGGGCCGCGACCCGGGCCAGCCGCCGATCAGTCCTCGCCCGGGGCGCCGACCGCGGGCGCCGCCGGTTCGGCGCCGCCGAGGGTCACGGGCTGCCAGTCGCCGCCGACGCGCCGCCGGACCGCGATCTCACGCCCTTCGGCGATCGCTCGCGCGATGGCGTCCTCGCCGGGCGGGCCCGCTTCGCCCGCGACGCTCTCGATCGCGTCGCCCGAACGCAGGCCCCGCCGCTCGGCGTTGCTCCCGGGGAACACGAAGTCGGCGTGGTAGAAATCCTGCCGCCGGTCGAGGAGGACGCCGCTGCGCCGGGCCGCGGCGTAGTCGGCTCCGTAGAGCGTGATCGGCGCTTCGCGAGCCCGGCGGAGCCAGAGTCGTCGGCGCGGATAGTCGAGGCGCACCACGAAGGGCGCGAGCAGGTCGTAGCCGATCACCGATTCGCTCTCGATCCCGATGTTGTACCAGCCCCTGGGCGCCACCAGGATCGGCGCCCCGGGCCCGAACGCGAACGGGCCGATGCGGAGCTCGGCGAGCTCCGCGAGCTCGAGGTCCATGGGGCCGAGCACCGAGCCGCCCTCGAGCTCGACGACGGGCTGCCACGCGACGCCCGCCTTGCGCAGCGCCTTGGCCGAGAAGATCGCCGTGGGCGGCGCCCCCGTGTCGAGCATCACGAGGATGGGCCTGCCCTCGACCCCGATCTCCACGGCCGGGCGGTTCGACACGAGCTTCACGGGGAGCACGGCCTCGTCGGGCGCGTCCGTCTGCTCCGGAACCTCGTACCTCCGGCGATCCAGGAAGCGCACGCGACGCGCCGGGAAGTCGATCTCCAGCACGTACTCGGCGAGGAACTGCCCGCCGAGGAGGCCGTACTCCCAGCCCGTCTTGGAGGCCGTGTCGCTGGAGCGGTCGTCGATCCAGAACTGGAGGTCGCGGCCGAGGCGCGTCTCGCGCCGGTACGGGGAGTCCTTGAGACGCCGCACCTTGACGCCGAGGTCGCGCGCCATGCGCGGCGTGAGCACGCTCCAGTCCGCCCCCGTGTCGAGGAAGAGGGGGAAGGGCTTCGCGCTGCCCTCGGGAGCGAGGTCGATGATGACCCGGTTCGACTCTCCCGCCTCGAAGGGGAGCTCGGCCAGCACGGCCTCGGGGGGCGGCTCGCTCGCCCGGGAGAGCGGTGCGACGGCGAGGAGCGCGGCCAGGATCGCGAGGGGGGTGCCCGGCGCGGGCTGCATGGCCCATGTCATACACCCGGAAGCGGCACCGCGACAAGTGTTCGGAAGTGTCCTCTTGCGTCCGCCTAGCCGAAGCTCGCCCCGTGGAGCACGCTCATCGCGAGGAGGAAGACGGGGCGGAACACCTCGCCGAAGAACATCATCACCGCGACGAGCCCGATCCAGGCGAGGCCGGGCTGGCGCACGAAGCCGCGCCAGCGCTCCGCCAGCGACCCGGGCAGGACGAGCGGGAGCGCTCCGCTCCCGTCCAGCGGCGGGAGCGGGATCAGGTTGAGGGTCGCGAGGATCAGGTTCAGCGAGAAGAAGACACTCAGCACGAAGGCGGTCGTGGACCACCCGCCCGGCGCGCCCGCGACGATCTCGGCGATCCTCACCGATTCGGGCGTGGTGAGGCCGCCCGCGGCGATGCCGAGGCGCACGAGGAGACCGGCCGCGATCACGAGGAGGAGATTCGCGGCGGGACCGGCGAGCGACATCCACGCGGCGCGGCGCGGATGCCGCTCCGCCCAGACGGGATCATAGGGCGTGCTCGCGAAGCCGAACGGGAAGCCGGACAGGACGAGGGAGAGCACCGGCAGCACGACCATGCCGAAGGGCTCGCGACGGATGTGCGGACGGGGATCGAGCGAGACCTGCCCGCCGCGATACGCGGTGAGGTCACCGCCGCGCTTCGCGGCCCACGCGTGCGCCGCTTCGTGGAACGTGGTGGAGAGCAGGAAGACGACGTACCAGACCACGGCCTCGAGGGGATCGATCATGGGTCGCGCGCCCCGTTCAGGGGGCGGCCTCGACCGCGCGCTGCGTGGGAAAGCGCTTGCGCAGCGCGTCGATCACGAGCGCGGCGCTCGTCTCGAGGCCGAGCGTCGCCGTGTTCACCACGAGGTCGTAGAGCGTCGGGTCGTCCGGCTCGACGCCGAAGTCATGGCGCAGGAAGCTCAGCCGCTCGGCGTCGCGCTGCGCGAGCGTCTCCTCGGCCTCGCGGGCCGTGAGACCTTCCTCCCGGGCGATGCGCGCGGCGCGCGCCTCCCGCGGCGCCACCACGAGCACGCGGAGCGCGCGCGTCGGGGGCAGGATGTGGGGCGCGCCGCGCCCGAGGATCACGGCGCGGCCCCGCTCGCCGAGGGTCGCGATCGTGCGCACCACCGCGCGGAGATAATCCGTCTCGGTGAACGGACGCGTGCGGAAGGAGTCGGCGACGTAGCGGTCGATGCCGGTGCTGACGCGCTCGTCGAGGCCCGCCACGAGCCGGCGCTGGACGCCGAGCTCGCGCGCGATCTGATCCACGATCTCGATGCCGAAGAAGCCGTAGTCGAGCAGCTCGGCCACGCGCCTGCCGAGCTCCGCCGCGCCGGTGCCCGGCTGGCGGGAGAGGGCGATGCAGGGTCCCCTCGGCGGGGGCGTATGCACGCGGCGCTCCGCCTCCCACAGGCGCACCTGGCGATCGACGAGATCCTCGAGGCTGCGGGATGCGGGCATGGCCGGGCGCTTTCGCTCCCCCCGCCTCGGGCGATGGGGTGATGGGGTTGGTGGAGCCGAGCGGGATCGAACCGCCAACCTCTGCGTTGCGAACGCAGCGCTCTCCCAATTGAGCTACGGCCCCGAAAGGTGCGGCCTCGCGCCCACGTGCTCGGCCCGCGCGGGGCGGGGGGCGAGGTCGGGGTACGGTAGAGCCCGGTCCGAGCCGCGTCAAACGCGCGAACGGCCGCGCGCCGGGGCGGGGAGCTTCGGGCTTCTCTCCCGGGGCCCGAAGTGCTTCACTATGCGCGGGAGGAAGGGCATGAGCATCGAGATCCGACGCATCCTGATCCCGCTCGACTTCTCGCACCACGCCGAGGCCATCCTCGAGTGGGGCGCCCACCTGGCGAAGGAGCACGGCAGCCAGGTGATCCTGGTCCACGCCTACCATCTCCCGGTGGAGTTCCAGCAGCTCGAGGGCGCGTACCTGCCCCCCGACTTCTGGACCAACGTGAAGACGGAGGCCCAGCAGGTCCTCGAGCGCCACGCGGAGCAGCTGCGCGCCCAGGGCGTCGCGGTGGAGACGGTGGTGCGCGAGGGCTACCCCGCCACGGTGATCCAGGAGGAGGCCGAGGAGCAGCACGCCGATCTGATCGTGATCGGGACGCGCGGGCTCTCGGGGCTCAAGCACCTCCTGCTCGGCAGCGTCGCCGAGCGCGTGGTGCAGAAGGCGCCGTGCCCCGTGCTGAC
>DASRUS010000286.1:0-2914 GCA_035687825.1 Myxococcota bacterium
TCGCCGGTCACGCACTCGCGCGCCTCGATCCCGTCCGCCGCCTGCTCATCTCGGACGCGCTCGCCGAGCGGCGCGTTCGTCAGCGCGCGGTCCGCGCCTTCGCGCAGAACGGGCTCAGCCGTACCGTCGGCCGCACGGGCATCCTCCTCCTCGCGAGCCTCCTCGAGAGACGCGTCGTGGTCCTCGCGGACGAGGGCATCCACCGCGCGCTCGATCCGGGCGAGTCGTGGCAGGAGGTCGTGGACCTCGCCATCGCGGGCCTGCGCGCGGATCGGCCGGCGGAGGGCCTGCTCGCCGCGGTCGGGCGCTGCGGCGAGATCCTGGCGCGCCACCTCCCCACGGAGCCGCCCCGCAACCTGGACGAGCTCCCCAACCCGCCGCTGGTGCTGGAGGATTGATACGGCCGCGCCGTGCGGGGCCGGGGTCCCCGACGGAGCAATCCGCAGGCGCGCAACCCAGCCGGCGACGACAACCGAGCCCGTGCGCCGAGGACGCGACGGCGGGGATCACGGCCCCGGGCGGCGCTCTCCTCGGGCCAGGTCCCTGACCGATCGGTAAACGGCGGTACAATGCAGGGGCTCCCGACCCTGCCCCACGGCGGGGATGCCCTTCATCCCGAGGATCCGCCCATGTCCAGCGCCCCGAGCCCCGAGCCCCCGAAGCTTCCCACGGCCCATCCCCAGCAGACCGAGGGCGTGCGCGCCGCCATGGAGGCGGTCTACAACTGGAACTACGAGAGCGAGATCGACGAGCTCCGCACGCTCTACGCGAACGCCCTCGAGCGCCAGTGGATCGCGCTCCGCGACCTCGACTGGAGCGTCGAGATCGACCCCGAGAAGTTCTCCACCACCTCGATGGGCGGCGTGCCCGTCCAGGAGACGGACTTCTGGAAGAGCCTCCCGGCGGAGAAGCGCTGGGCGATCTCGCGCCGCTCCTCGGCCTTCTTCCTCTCGAACTTCCTGCACGGCGAGCAGGGGGCGCTCATGGTGGCGGCGCAGCTCGTGGCCGCGGTGCCGCACATGGACGGGAAGTTCTACGCCTCGACCCAGACCCTCGACGAGGCGCGCCACGTGGAGGTGTTCGCGGCCTACATCCGCAAGCTCGACGAGGTGCACCCCATCGCGCCCGCGCTGAAGAAGCTCCTCGACAGCGTGCTCGAGACCGAGGACTGGACGAAGAAGGCGGTGGGCATGCAGGTGGTGACCGAGGGGCTCGCGCTCTTCGCGTTCCGCGACATGCGCAACCAGACGCGCGAGCCGCTGCTCCAAAGGTTGCTCACCTACGTCTCCCGCGACGAGGCGCGCCACACGGGCTACGGGATCAAATACCTCTCGGCGATCGTGCCGAGCCTCGACGAGCGCGAGCGCGCCGAGCTCGAGGACTTCGCGTTCGAGTCGGCGCGGCTGCTGGTGGACTCGCGCTCCAACCTCTCCATGCGCCAGTCGGTTCTCGCCCTCTGGCAGGAGGCGGGCATCGACCCCGCCGAGGCGCTCGGCGCGCTCGTGAAGGAGCGCGAGAAGATGCGTCAGACCCTCGGCCGCACCGGCGGACGCTTCGGCCCCGTGCGCGGCTTCGTGATCCCGACGCTCCGCACCATCGGTCTTTTCTCCGAGCGGATCCAGGCCTCCTTCCAGGACATGTTCACCGCGAACTTCGGGGCGTCCCTCGGCCCCATCGCGGACGACCCGCACGACCTCCCGGAGGACCTAGAGGCCTGGGTGAACGAAGGAGCGGAAGGCATCGCCTGATCGGTCCGCGAAGTCGACTGCGCGGTCCCAGCCCTCCGTCCGCCGCGTTCGCCCGCTTGCATCGATCACGAAGCCCTCGACCCCCGGGAGATCCTCGAGGAGCGCGATCCCTTCGTCTTCGCCGAGGACGAGGAGCGCCTTGCTGAGCGCTTCGGCGAGGGCGCCGGTCGGCGCCACCACCGCGGCCTGGGCCGCGCGCACGAGGGGCTCGCCGCTGCGCGGATCGATCACGTGCCCGTAGGCGCGCCCCGCGATCTCGATCGATTGACCCAGGCTCCCCGAGGCGGAGAGGGAGCGGTCGCGCAAGTGCACCACGCCCGCGAAGCCGCCCCCGGCGTCGCGGAGGAGCACGCGCCAGCCGCTGTCGCCCCGAGGCGTTCCGAGGGCGAGGAAGCTGCTCCCCCCGAAGCTCGCGAAGGCGCTCGTCACTCCCTCGGCCGCCAGGATCTCCGCCACGCGGTCGAGTGCCCAGCCCTTCGCGATCCCGCCGAGATCCACGGACATGCCCGCGCGCGCGAGCCCCGCGCGCGGCGCGTTCGCGGCGAGCTCGATCCCGTCCGACCCGACCCGCGCCCGCGCCACGGCGAGCTCGTCGGCGGAGGGTGCGCTCCCCCGGCGGCCGGCCTCCCACCAGAACGCGACGAGCGGCCCCACCGTCACGTCGAAGCTCCCGCGCGTGAGGCTCGCATACTCGCGCGAGTCGGCGAGGATGCGCGCCAGGGCGGGATCCACCGACCGGGGCCCGCGGCCGGCCGCGCGGTTCAGGCGCGAGAGCGCGCTCTCCGGATCGAAGCGCGTGAAGAGACGCTCGAGCTCGGCGACCCGTTCGAAGCAGCGCGCGAGCGCCGCGCGCGCCGCCGCCTCGTCGCGCGCCGCGATCTCGATCTCGAGGACCGTCCCCATGGCGGGGCGGCCTTCACTCACCCGGATCGACGGGGTGGGCGAGGCGCAGGCTGCGGCGAGGAGGCAGAGCCCGAGGAAGCGGATCACTCCTGCGGGCCGTCCGTGAGCTCCTCTTCGTCGAATCCGGTGTAGCTCTCCGACGACCCGCGCAGGACGGCCCAGAGCGAGACGACCACCAGGACCGCGAGGCTCCCCTGGAGCAGCAGGAAGCCCGCGATCTTCAGATAGGCGAAGGCGGGATGCGCGAAGCGCACGAGCCACCC
>DASRUS010000287.1:0-15648 GCA_035687825.1 Myxococcota bacterium
AGCTTCTCCGTGAGCTCGCGGTCCAGGTCCGAGGCGACGTTGCGTGCGCGTCCGAGCGGCCGCCCGTACTGCGCCACGCGGACCACGGGTCGCGCCTCGTCGAATGCCTCCACGAGCGGGCGCCCGCGCAGCTCCTCCGAGAGCGGCAGCCGCAGCCGCTCGAGCACGGTCGGGGCCACGTCGAAGACCGTCGGGTCGCCGAGCGGCGGGCACTCCTTCGCGCACACGCCGGCCCCGTAGACGATCAAGACCCCCGGCGGGCGGAAGTTGTGGTTGTAGCCGCCGTCGGGCTCGCGCTCCCAGCCGTGGTCCGAGACCACGAGGAGCACCGCGTCGCCGTCGCGGTCCACGGCGTCGACCAGCGGCGCGAGCTCCGCGTCGGTCCACTCGTACGCGCGGTCCACCACGCCGCCGTAGCGTGCGATCTCCTCGGGCGAGCGACCGAGCTGCGCCGCCTGCGGGACGCCCGCCTCGTAGAAGAAGTGGCTCAGCTCGTCGATCGCCTTCGCGTACACGAAGAGCAGATCCGGTCGCTCCGACTCCCACAGGCGCCGCGCCGCGGCGAGGTAGAAGGCGTCGTTCAGGTGACTCGAGCGGAAGGCCGAGAGGTCCACCTCCTTCGAGAACTCGCGCACCTCCTGGAACTCGCGCCACAGCGCGTCGTCCACGGGCAGGAAGCGCGCGAGCTCCTCGCGCGTCACGCTGTCCGGCGAGCGCTGGAGCGGTGCGAGCTCGGCCTCGAGGCCGGGCGGATGCGTGGTCGAGCCCGCGGTGAGGGTCGAGGTCTTGCCGCGATCGAGCCACTCACGCCGCCGGGCGAGGCTCGCGTGATCGGAGACGACGACGCCGTGGCGCAGGGGCTCCGGGGGCCAGCTCGCCCAGAAGCCGATCACCGCGCTGCGCAGCCCCGCCTCGTCCGCCAGGTTCCAGAGGGCCTTGCGGCGCCGCAGGCTGCTCGTGACCGGCACGCGGCGAAGCTCGCCGAGCCCGTCGAGCGCGTCCTCCAGGAGGCCGAGGGAGTGCGGGATGCGCAGCAGCTCCACGTCCAGGCGCGGGAGCTGGGTCAGGTAGAAATCCTCGATGCCGTGCTCCTCGGGAGGAACCCCCGTCGCGATCGAGTTCCAGATGAGCGGCGAGTGCGTCGGGTAGAGCGTCCCGAGCGGCGCGCGCCGCCCGCCGAGGACCAGGCGCTCGAACGTGGGCAGCCGGCCCGCGGCGACGCCGCGCTCGATGCGGTCCCAGGACGCCCCGTCGATGCCGACCACCATCACGCGGCTGCGCGGACCCGACGCGACCGCGGCGAGGACCGGCGCGGGCTCGGCCGCGAAACGTGGCGTGGCCGCGATGAGCTCCCCGCCCCGCGCGGATCCGCGCTCCGGGGCTGCGCTCGCGAAGAAGGCGACCGCGAGGAGCACGGCGAGCGGCGCCACGCACGCCAGGGCGCGCTCCAGGCGCTGCACGCCGGGCCCCGCCTCGGGGCGGCGCCAGAGGCTCCAGCCGACGACGAGCCCCGCCGCGGCGAGCATCGCGATCCGCAGCGGGAACTTCAGCGTGTCCACCAGATCGGTCTCGCGCGCGACGATGTTCAGCGAGGTGTGGGCGAGCGCGAGGAGCCCCAGGGCCCAGAGCGCCGGCGCGGAGACCAGCGCGCGGGGCGGACCTCCCGCGAGGCGGAGCACGCCCCCCAGCGCGACGAGCAGCGCCGCGGCGCCCCCCACGAGAGCCACGTACACACACACCACCGGCCCGGCGAAGCGGAGCGCCTTGCCTGGCGCGGCGGCGAGATCGGGGCTGCGCGCGATCGTGACGAGCGCGGCGACGAGCCCGAGCACGACGCCCACCGCGCTGGCGCGGATCGCGATCTCGAGCGCGTGGCGGCTGCGGGGGCTCACGCCTCAGTACGCGTTGCGGTTGCGCCAACCGCGCCACAGGGTGAGCAGCAGGATGCGGAGGTCGAAGCCCAGGGACCAGTTCTGGATGTAGTGCATGTCGTGCTCGAGCCGCTCGTGGAGCGACGTGTTGCCCCGCCAGCCGTGGATCTGGGCCCAGCCCGTCAGGCCGGCCTTCACCTTGTGCCGCAGCATGTAGCCGGGAATCTCGCGGCGGAACTCCTCGATGAAGACCGGTCGCTCGGGCCGCGGCCCCACCAGGCTCATGTCGCCGCGCAGCACGTTCCAGAGCTGCGGGAGCTCGTCGAGGCCCGTGCGGCGCAGGAAGGCGCCGACGCGCGTGCGGCGCGGATCGTCGGGCCGCGTCCACACGGGGCCGCTCTCGCTCTCCGCGTCGCGCCGCATGGTGCGGAACTTGAACATGCGGAACACGCGCCCGTCGAGCCCCATGCGCTCCTGCGCGAAGAAGAGCGGACGCCCCGTGCTCGCCAGGACCGCCAGGGACACGAGCAGCAGCACGGGGGAGACGAGCACGAGCGCGAGCGCGCTTCCCACGCCGTCGAAGACCCGCTTCTGGACCGCGGCCCAGCCCACGAAGGGACTCTCGCGCAGGCTGATCACGGGCAGGCCATCGAGCTCCTCGATGCTGCTCCGCAGCGTGAGCACGCCGAGCAGGTCCGGCACGAGGCGCACGCTCACCACCTCGTCGTCGAGCTCGGCCAGGAGCTTCTGCGCGAGGGGAGTGTCCTCGCGCGGGAGCGCGAGGATCACCTGGTCCACGCGCTGCGGCGCCATCACCTCCTTGATCGCGCTGGTGCCCGCGAGGACCGGCACGCCGCGGATCGTGCGGCCCCGCTTCGACGCGTCATCGGAGAGCGCGCCGATCACGCGCAGGCCGGCTTCCGGGTGGGCGTTGATGCGCTCGATCACCTCGGCGGCGAGCTCGCCCGCGCCCACGATGAGGACGTAACGGAGGTTGTAGCCGGAGCGGCGCAGGCGGCGGAGCACGCTCCGGATCACCACCCGGTTCCCCGTGACGGCGACGACCGAGAGGGGCCAGAAGAGGGCGATGACGCCCCGGGAGAGGAACGTGCGGAGCGCCGCGTCCGCGGCGAGCAGCAGCACGATCCCGATCGAGCACGCGCGCAGCACGTCGCCCGCCTCCTGGAGGAGCGATCCGGTGCGCTTGGGCTCGTAGAGCTCGTGGGAGCGGAAGATCCATGCCCAGGCGGGGAGCAGGAGCAGGCCCGCCCACGCGTAGCGATCCGCGGGCGGGGTTCCGAGCGGCGCTTCGAAGAGCGCGAAGCGCACGGCGAAGGCGACCGCCCAGGCCACCGCCACGAGCAGGAGATCGGTGAAGAGGAGGAGGCTGCGGAAGACCTCGCTGTGGCGGTAGAGCATCTACCCCTCCGACGGCGCCGGCGCGCTGCTGCGGGAGTTCGCCTCGCGCGGCGCGACCTCCCAGACGCTCGCGCTCCGCCCGCCCGCCTCGGCGCGGTGGACCAGGCGGAGCCGCGTGGGCTCGGCCTCCGCCAGACCCGAATACTGCTCGCGCTTCGCGTCGTCCAGGATCACGTAGCGCACGCCGATGCGGCGCATCTCCTCGAAGGTCCCGGGCTCGAACGCCCGGGGTAACGCAGCCCAGCGCGCGCCCGCGTAGTACGCCACGCGGCGGCGCGCCGCGGCCACGAAGCCCGGCGCGGCGTCGCGTTCCCGCACCCACTCCGCGGCGCGGCGCTCCGCGAGGGCCTCGGAGCGCTCGGGCCGGATCGCCTTGGCGCCGTTCGCGAGCGCGACGAGGCCCAGCAGCGCAGCGCTCGCCGTGGCGGGAGCGATCCGCAGCCGGGTGCGGGCGAGCGCCCGGGCGGCGAGACCCCCGAGCGCGTCCACGCCGAGCGCGGCGTACCCGAACGCCACGACGAGCGGGGGCAGCAGGTGACGCCGGCTCACGTATCCGACGTTCCACTGGTGGGCGAGGAGCACCAGCGCGAAGACGCCGACCACGGCGAGCACGAAGCGACCGCGCGGGCCCGGGCGGCCGCGCGCGGCGAAGCAGCCGACCAGGAGGAAGACGAGCGCCCCGCGGCGCAGCGTCGAGGACACGTTCCTCCCGAACTCGCTCAGCTCCTGCCCGAGGCGCGTCACGCCCTGCTCCCGGGCGCGCGCGCCCGGCGCGCGCCTCTCGCCGAGGGACGGCTCCACCCAGGGCGGGACCGCGCGGGCGGCGGCGCCGGCGCGCGCTCCGCCCGGCGCGGCGCGGTCGCTCCCGGGCGGCGCATCCGCCCGGGGCGCGGCGCTCCCCACCACGGGGCCGTGGTACTCCTCGACGCCCGCCAGGTGACCGAGGCTCTTCTTCTGGCTGATCCGCCACTCGCCGCTCTGGGCGCGCAGCGCGAGCAGGTAGGGCGAGCTCGTGAAGGCGAGCCCGAGGCCGAGGGCAACCGCGAACCGTGTCGCTCGCGAGAGCGACCACTGGCGGGTGACGACGTGCAGCGCACCGAGGCCGACCGCCACGAGCACGAGGCCCAGGCCCTCGGGCCGCGTGAGGTAGGCGAGGCCCGAGAGGGCCCCGGCCGCCGCGGCGGCCGGCAGCGACCCGCGCGAGAGCGCGCGCCAGAGACACGCCACGGACCCGAGGAAGAGCGCCAGATACACCCCGTCGCTCTGGACGTCGCCGCTGTACTCGACCGCCCGGGGGTGCACGGCCAGCAGCAGTGCGCCGATCCAGGCGCTCCGCGCACCGAAGGCTGGACGCAGGAAGGCCCACAGGGCGAGGACCGCGGCGGAGCCTCCGAGGATGGAGAGCGCCGCACCCGCACGCTCGAGGCTCCCCGCCAAGGGCTCGAGCGCCGCGATCAGCGCGGCGTAGAGCGGGTGGTAGGGATGCGCGAGGGCGAGGCGCAGATCGCCCGCCTGGAGCACCCGCGCCAGCTCGAGGAACAGCGGCCCGTCGTTGAAGAGGACCGCGTTCTGCTCCCAGCGGATCGTGCGCAGGAGCGCCGCGAAGAGGACGATCGCCGCCACCGCGATCGCCTCCGGGCGCGCGACGCGCGTTCCCTGGGAGCCGCCAGCGCCGTCGGGGGGGGACGCGAGGACCCTGTCCATCCAACCCCTTCGAAGGCTCTAACGCCCGCGCGCGCGCTCCAGCGCTTCCACCTCGTCCAGGAGCCGGCCCAACGCCGCGAAGTCGATCTGGCTCGGGCCGTCGCACGGAGCCCGCTCGGGCTCCGGGTGGACCTCCACGAAGAGCGCGTCGAGCCCCACCGCGACCGCCGCCCGGGCGAGCGGCGCCACCATCTGACGGTCGCCGTCGCTCGCGTCGTTGCCCGCACCCGGGTGCTGGACGGAGTGCGTCGCGTCGAAGCAGACCGGGGCGAAGGCGCGCATCGTGACGAGCGCCCGCATGTCCACCACCAGGTCGTTGTAGCCGAAGGTCGCGCCGCGCTCGGTCACGAGCACGCCGCCCGCGCCGAACTGGCGCGCCTTCTCCACGACGAGGCGCATGTCCTGGGGCGCCACGAACTGGCCCTTCTTCACGTTGAGGGGCAGCCCCGTCGCGGCGCACGCCGCCACGAGGTCGGTCTGGCGGCACAGGAAGGCGGGGATCTGGAGGCAGTCGGCCACCTCCGCCACGAGCTTCGCCTGCCCCGGCTCGTGCACGTCGGTCGTGACGGGCAGCTCCAGCTCGCGCTTCACCCGGGCGAGGATCCGCAGGCCCTCGTCGAGGCCCGGGCCCCGGGGCGAGCGGAAGCTCGAGCGGTTCGCCTTGTCGAAGGACGCCTTGAAGACGAGGGGGAAGCCGTGGGCGTCGGCGAGGTCGCGCAGTCGGGCCGCCGCCTCGAGCGCGCCCGCCTCGGTCTCGATCACGTTGAGCCCCGCGACGAGGACGAGAGGCGCTCCATCCCCTAGGGGAACCCCTCCAATCTCCATGCTGTCCTCCCCCGTGAGCCTAGATAGCAGTCCCGCGAGGAATCACACCCGGACGCGCGCGCCGCAGCGCGCGCCGCTGCGGACCCTCCCCCGCCTCAGCCGCGATCGGCCTCGACGGCGTCGCGCAGCTCGCCCAGGAAGTCGGGCAGCGCCGAGGTCACGCGGTTCCAGGTGGGGATCTGGGGGGCGCCCATGGGGTCTCGCACGAAGGTGAGGCCGGCGGTGCGGAGCGCGCGCGAGAACGTCTCCACCGCCACCTCCTCGGAGTGACGGTCGAAGCGCAAGCCGTTCAGCGCGGCGTCGTCGCGGTAGCGCTCCACGGCGTCCTGGGCGGTGCGCACGTAGGCCGCGATCAGCGTGTTCAGGAACCCCGCGTCGAACTGCACGCCGTAGCTCGCGAGCGTCCGGATCAGCGACGCTGCGATGTCCACCACCATCCGGTGCAGGCCCCGCGACGGATCGTGCTCCGAGAGCTCCTGGTGCTTGTGGTCGTAGTTGTCCACGAGCTCCACCTGGCAGATCCGTTTGAGCGAGCAGTTGCGGTAGACCTCCGCCAGCACGCCCACCTCGAGCCCCCAGTCGGCGGGGATGCGGATGCCGCGCGCGAGGTCCACGGTCATGGCGGACTCGCCCGCGAGGGGGAAGCGGAACGAGTCGAGGAACTGGAGCAGCGGCAGCGGGCCGAGCACGGATTTCATGGCGCGGAGCAGCGGCGTCATGAAGAGGCGCGTCACGCGGCCGTGGAGGTGATCGGTGACGCGCGCGTAGTAGCCCTTCGCGAACTCGTAGTTGAGGTGCGGGTTCACCACGGGGAAGCACAGCCGCGCCAGGAGCTCGCGCTCGTAGTCGCGGATGTCGCAGTCGTGCACCGCCACGGCGCGCGCCACCCCGCTCGCGATCACATAGCCGTAGGCGATCCAGGCGGCGCGGCCCTTGCCGTCCTCGCCCGGGTCGAGGTCCTGGCTGCGCAGCCCGGCGTAGAGCTCTTCCAGGCGCTGCCCCCCGTTCCAGATGAGGACCGGCGGTTCGCCCCGCAGGGTGCGCAGCGGCTCGAAGGCGCAGCGCATCTCGTCGAACTCTTCCCGGCGCCGGGTGCCCGACACGCTCACCACGATCTGCTCGAGGTAGCGGACGCGGGTCAGGGTCTCGATGATGCCCTTGAGCGCGACGTCGCGGAGCTCGGAGTGGAGGCAGGGCAGCACCAGCGCGATGGGCCGGCCGCGCGCGTGCTCCGCGATCTCGGCCTCGAGCCGGTCCAGGTCCTCGAGCCCCAGACGGTGGAGGGTCGTGATGACCCCCGTCTGGTGGAAATCGGCCATGGGCGGAGGCTGGCATCGACCCCACGGGAATGTCAACCCGTGTCTCGAAACGGGCCTGAAACCGCGCTCAGGACGGCGCGCTCAGAACGGGGGAATGGCCTCGGCCTCGAGGAGCTCGAGGGCCGTGGGGTCGATCTCGATGAACTCGAGGCCCACCTCGAGCGTGATGGGATCCAGCTCCGTGGCCCAGACCACCCGGCCGATGGCCACGACGGTGCGCTCCGCGACGTTGAAGGTCACGCGGATCACGTCGCCCATCTCGATCTCGCAGCCGATCGCCTCGAACCGGAGGCCCCCGACCGACACGTCGCGGCTCACCGCCAGGAAGTCCTTCTCGTCCACGGGCGCGAACGAGATCACCTGGTCGGTGCCGATGCGCGAGTACTTGCGGCGGTCCGAGCCGAGCCCAAGAGCCTTCATGACCCGCTGTTTCGGCGACCGGCAGGAGGGGCTTTAGGGCGGCGGCGGCGCGCCCCGGCGCCCGGGGCGCGCCGCTTCAATCCTCGGGGAAGAGCTGGAGCTGCCGGTCGTCGCGCCGGCTGCGGACCAGGGAGGAGAGGGAGAGGCCCACGAGCCGCACCGGACGAGCGCCCGCCCCCGTGCGCTCCAGGAGGTCCTGGGCCGCCTCCTCGAGCTGGGCGGCGGTCCGTGCGGGCTGCGTGAGGGTGCGGGAGCGCGTCGTGGTCTCCTGGTCCGCGAAGCGCACCTTGACCCCCACGCGACCCGCCGCGAGGGAGTCGAGGCGCAGGGCCTCGGCAAGCCGGGCCGAGAGGTCCGCGAGGCGCTCGCGCAGCACGCCGAGGTCGAGCTCGGGCTGCACGAGCGTGCTCTCGAGGCTCAGGCTGCGCGGGTGGCTGGCGGCGCGGACGCGGGCGGGCCCCCGCCCCTGCGCCAGCTCCAGGATCGCGAGCCCGTGGTTGCCGAGCTCTTCCTCGAGGGTCGCGCGGCCGAGCGCCACGAGCTGCCTCACGTTCGTGACGCCGAGCTCCGCGAGGCGGGTGGCGGTGCGCGGACCCACGCCGGGGAGCCGAGTCACGGCGAGCGGCGCCAGGAAGTCGGCTACCTCGCCGGCGCGCACCTCGCGGACGCCCTCGGGTCCTGCCTCCTCGGCGGCGAGACGCGCCAGAACCTTGGCGGGCGCGATCCCCACCCGGAGCGGCAGCCCCACCTCCTCGGCCACGCGCTTGCGCAGCTCCGCGGCCACGGCGAGGAGCGGCTCCTCGCGCCGCTCGGGATCGAGGTACGCCGCGCCCAGGCCCGCGGGCTCGAGGCGCTCCGCGGCGCGGCGCAGGCAGGCGCGCAGGCGCGTCGCCGCCTCGCGGTAGCGACGCATGTTCGTGTGCAGCGCGCGGGCGCGCGGGCAGCGCTGGAGCGCGTCGAGGACCGGCATCCCCAGCTGGACGCCCTCGGCGAGCGCGTCGTCGGTGGCGGACTGCACGAGCCCGCGCTTGCGCGGATCGCCCCCCACCACCACGGGGCGGCCCGCGAGCTCGGGATCCCGCGCCCGCTCCACCTCGGCGTAGAAGCGGGGCACCTCCGCGTACAGGACGGGCGGGCTCACCGCGCGGGCTCCAGCACGAGGCTCGAAACGGCCATCTCCTCCACGAGGAGGGGGCTCGTGGCGAGGAGCCGCGGCCGGCCCTCGCGCCAGCGGCCGACGCCGTCCACGCTCTGCGGATGCCCGGGATGCCCCGACTGGCCCGGCGCCAGGGACGTGAGGGCTTCCTGCGGCGAGGCGAGGTCCAACGCGAAGCGGAACGTCGAGGCGAGGCGCACGTCGAAGGGCTGGCTCGGGTCGTACTCGGCGACGGAGACCGTGGACCCGTCGCCCGGCGCCGGGAATGGACCGAGCCCGCTGCGCTCCCAGCCCGCCTCGTTCCACAGCGGCCGGAAGGTGAGCTGGTGCACGCGTCCCCAGCCCCAACGGTCCTGGTTCGGACCGAGCTCCACGGAGAGCCACAGCCAGGTGTCGCGCAGACTGCGCTCGACCCAGGCGGCGGCGGGCCCGGGAGTCGCGGGGTCCGCGTCGCTCGCCTCGGCCTCCGCCTCCGCGCGCAGCAGGCGCTCCAGGAGGAACACGGGATCGACGTGGGGCAGCGCGAGGTAGCGCTCGGCCATCTCCTTGCCGATGCGAGCCTCGAGGAGCGAGTCGAGCAGGCGCTGCAGGAACACGTGGTACACGGTGGCGCCGACGCTCTCGGGCGCGCTCTCGCCGTCCCACGCGAGGAGCGCGTTCGCGACCCAGCGCTCCTCGCGGCCGAGCTTCGCGACCGGCGCGGCGAGACCGAGCGCCGCCTCGACGAGCGAGCGGTGGCCCGGCGACTCCACATCCTGGTGCACGAGCGCCGCGGCGCGCAGGTCGAGCGGACCGCGAGCCAGCTCCTCCCGAAGGATCTCCCGCATGCGCCGCTCGCGCGTCCCGGTGCGCCACAGCCACTCGATCACCACCGGATCCGCAGGGCTCGTGAGCGGCGCGTCCGCGGCCACCGCGAAGGGGTCGGCCCCGGCGTTGGGGAGCAGATCCGCCGGGATGCCCGCCTTCCACGCGTACCAGCGGTTGCGCCCGGGCACGGGCACGAGGCCCGTGGGCAGGCTCCGCTGGGGGATCCAGCCGGCGAGCTGGATCCCCGCGGCGCCCTCGCGGTCGGCGTACGCGACCGCCAGCACCGGCTCGTGGTGCGACTCGAGCGCCTGGCGCAGCTCGAGTGCGTTCGCCGCGCGCGGCAGGCGCAGGAACGCCGAGATGGGATCGCCGCGCCGTGCCCCCGACCACGCGAGCGCGAGGGGCTCGCGCCCGTCGCCGAGCAGCTCGTTCACGAGGGGGCCGTTGGCGGTCTCGCGCACGACGAGCTCCTCGTCGGGCCGACCGCGCACCGCGATCTTCTCGCGCCGCTCCACGAGATCGCGCCACTTGCGCCCGTCGTGGTAGCGCGGCTGCGTGGCGTGGAGCGTCTCCACGAAGAGGTCCACGACGACGGCGCCGGCGTGCACGCTGCCCCAGGCGACCTGGCCGTTGTGCCCGGTCCAGAAGAGCGGCGTGCCCGGGATCGTGGCCCCGGCGACCTTCCCGCCCCTCCAGTCGAGGTGGGCCTGGTAGAGGAGCGCGGGCGCGCGCGCCGGCAGGTGCGAGTCGGCGGCGAGGATGGGGAGACCGCTGCGCGTGTGGCTTCCCGACACCACGAACGCGCTGCTCCCGAAGCTGCGGCCGGCGAGGCCGCTCGTGGTGCGGAGCGCCCCTTCGAACCAGGCAAAGCGCTCGCGCGGGGCCGTGCGCTCGAGGCGCTCGGCGGAGAGCGGCGCGCGCGCGGGACCCGGGAGCGTCTCGAGCCCCACCCCTGGCGGGAAGAACGCCCGCGCCCCGAAGCCGCCCAGCCGCTCGATCAGATCCTGGAGCAGCACGGGGGTCGCGATCGTCCCCGCCAGCGCCCACGCGTGGAGCTTCACGAGCGCGACCGAGTCCACCTCGCTCCAGGGCTCGAGGGGGACGCCGAGGCCGCCCAGCGGAACGGGCGGCGCCTCCGCACCCGAGCGGATGCGCTGGATCCACCCGTTCACGCCCTCCGCGTACGCGCGCAGCAGGTCGAGGCTGCGCGGCGGGAGCTCCGCAGCGGCGCTCCGCGCGTGGCGCTGCAGGTCCAGCAGCCGCGCCTCGCGATCCGCCGGGAGCGCCTCGGCGCCGAGCACCTCGGCGAGCCGGCCCTGGGCGCTCGCGCGCAGCCACACCATCTGCGCGAGGCGATCCTGCGCATGGGCGAAGCCCAGGGCCGCGTACGCGTCGCGTTCGGAGACCGCCGTCACGTGCGGCACGCCGCGCGGGTCGCGCAGGATCTTCACCGGCGCGCCGAGGCCGGCGACGGCGATCGCCCCTTCCACCGTCGGGAAGGCGTCGCGCACGGCGCGCCCGCGGTTCAGCGCGTTCACGAGCAGGGCCGCCGTCGCGAAGAGCGCGGCCCCGCCGACGAGCGCGCCCGCGAGACGCCGGCGGCGGCGCGCGGAGCTCCCGGTCCTCATCCCGGGTCGGCCTCGAGCACCACGACCGCGAAGGCGTGGCGGCGGCTGCGCGCCACGCAGAGGTGCGGGCGCGCGGCCCCGAGCCGGCGCGCGTGCTCCGCCACCGGGCCGTGCAGCGCGAGGCGCAGCTCCGCCGCGGCCGGCGCCCCCGGAAGCGTCTCGATGTCCACCCAGCGCACTCCGCGAGCCCAGCCGGTCCCCACCGCCTTCATCACGGCCTCCTTGGCGGCGAAGCGTAGGGCGAAGTGGGGCGCGGGCCGGGCGAACCTGCGGCAGGCCGCGATCTCCTGGGGCGTGAAGACCCGGCGCTCGAAGCGCTCGCCTCGGCGGCCGAGCGCGCGCTCCACCCGCGCGATCTCGATGACGTCGATTCCGCTCCCGACGATCATGATCTCCCCCCAGGGCACGCCAAGGGTAATCCCGTGGATCGGACGGCTCCAGACCGGTAGACTGCTCGGCTTCCCAGGAGAGGAACCCGAGGAGAGGACGCCATGGCGGTTCGCGTGGGCATCAACGGCTTCGGTCGGATCGGACGGCTCGCCTTCCGGGCGGCGCGGGGCAGGGATCTCGAGGTCGTGGGCCTGAACGACCTCACCGACGCCAAGACCCTCGCCCATCTCCTCAAGTGGGACTCCGTGCACGGGCGCTTCCCGGGCGAGGTCGAGGCGGAGCAGGACGCCATCGTGGTGGACGGCAAGCGCATCCCCGTCACGGCGGAGCGCGACCCCGCGAAGCTCCCCTGGCAGGCGCTCGGCGCGAAGATCGTGATCGAGTCCACCGGTCATTTCACGGACCGCGCGGGCGCCGCCAAGCACCTCGAGGCGGGCGCCGAGCGCGTGCTCATCAGCGCGCCGGCCACGGATCCCGACGTGACCGTCGTGCTCGGCGTGAACTCCGACGTCTACGATCCCGCCCGGCATCGGATCGTCTCCAATGCGTCGTGCACCACGAACTGCCTCGCCCCCGTGGCGAAGGTCCTGAACGACGCGTTCGGCCTCGAGTCGGGCTGGATGACCACGATCCACGCCTACACCAACGACCAGGTGATCCTCGACTTCCCGCACAAGGACCTGCGCCGCGCCCGCGCCGGCGCCGTCTCCATGATCCCCACCAGCACCGGCGCCGCGAAGGCCATCGGTCTGGTCCTCCCCGAGCTCAAGGGCAAGCTCGACGGCTACGCCATGCGGGTACCCACATCGGACGTCTCCATCGTGGACCTGACCGTCCGGCTGCGCCGCGCGACGGACGCCGAGGCGATCAACGCCGCCATGCGCAAGGCCGCGGCCGGACCGCTCCGGGGAATCCTCGAGGTCTGCGAGGAGCCGCTCGTGTCCATCGACTTCCGCGGCAACCCCCACTCGTCGATCCTCGACGCCCTCTCCACCAAGGTGATGGAAGGCAACTTCGTGAAGCTGCTCTCCTGGTACGACAACGAGTGGGGCTACTCCATGCGCGTCGTGGATCTCGCCCTGCACATGGGCCGCTAGGGCGTGGTTCCGCGGCTCGCCTCGCTGCTCGCCCCGCCCGGCGTGCGCGGCCAGCGCGTCTTCGTGCGCGCGGACCTGAACGTGCCGCTGCGCGACGGGCGCGTGGCGGACGCGAGCCGCATCGAGGCTTCGCTTCCGACCCTGCGCAAGCTGCTCGCCGCGGGCGCGCGCGTGATCGTGGCGTCACATCTCGGGCGCCCGAAGGGGAAGCGCGACCCGGCGTTCTCGCTGCGTCCGGTGGCCGCGCGCCTCGCGAACCTGCTCGGGCGCGGGGTGGCCTTCGCGGACGACTGCGTGGGCCCGGTGGCGCGCGAAGCCGTGGCGGAGCTGCGCGACGGCGAGCTCCTGCTGCTGGAGAACCTGCGCTTCCACGCGGGCGAGGAGCGGAACGACCCGGCCTTCGCCCGCGCCCTGGTGGAGCTCTGCGACGTCTACGTGAACGACGCCTTCGGTACGGCGCACCGCGCCCACGCCTCCACCGCGGGCATGGTCCCGCTCGTGAAGCGCGCGGCGGCGGGCGAGCTGCTCTGGTCGGAGCTCGAGCACCTCGGGGTCGTCCGCGACCCGAAGCGACCGCTGCTCTGCCTGCTCGGCGGCGCCAAGGTCTCCGACAAGCTCGCCGTGCTCGAGGCGCTCGCGCCGCACGCGGACGTGCTCGCCGTGGGCGGCGCCATGGCGTACACGTTCCTGCGCGCGCTCGGCCAGCCCACGGGCGGCTCGCTGGTGGAGCCCGAACGCGTGGACGACGCCCGCCGCGTGCTCGGCGCCGCGCAGCGCGCCGGCCGCCGCGTACTGCTTCCCAGCGATCACGTGATCGCCCGGGAGGTCCGCGCGGGCGCCGAGCACCGCGTCTCCGAGACCATCCCGGACGGCTGGATCGCCGTGGACATCGGGCCGCGCACGGCGCGGGCCTTCGCCGCCGAGGCGCGCGCCGCGGGCACGATCTTCTGGAACGGACCGATGGGCGTGTTCGAGATCGACGCCTTCGCGAAGGGCACCGAGACGGTGGCGCGGGCGGTGGCCGACTCGGACGCGGTCTCGGTGGTGGGCGGCGGCGACTCCCTCGCCGCGCTGAACCGCCTCGGTGTCGGTCGCCGCATCACGCACCGCTCCACCGGCGGCGGCGCGTCCCTCGAGTTCGTGCAGGGCCTGACCCTCCCCGGGGTCGCAGCCCTGGACCGCTAGGAGCCCGGGCGTGCGCCGTCCCATCCTCGCCGCGAACTGGAAGATGCAGAAGACCGTGGGCGAGGCCCTCGACTTCGCGAAGGACTTCCTGCCCCGGCTGGACGCGGTGGCGGGCGTGGACGTGGTGATCGCAGCGCCCTTCACCGCGCTCGCCGCGCTCGGTCGCGCGCTCGCCGGCTCGCGCGTCGCGCTCGCCGGGCAGAACGTACACCCCGAGGCGGGCGGCGCCTTCACCGGCGAGGTGGCCCCGGGCATGCTGCGCGACGTGGGCTGCAGCTTCGCGATCGTGGGCCACAGCGAGCGCCGCGCGCTCTTCGGCGAGACGAGCGCCTTCGTGGCGCGCAAGGCCGAGGCGTGCCTGCGCCACGGCCTGCGGCCCATCGTGTGCGTGGGCGAGACCCTCGAGGAGCGCGAGGCGGGCCGCACCTTCGCCGTGCTGGGGGTGCAGCTGGCCGAGAGCCTCTCGCGGGTGCCCGCCGAGCGGGCCGCGGAGGTCGTCGTGGCCTACGAGCCCGTGTGGGCGATCGGCACCGGGCGCACCGCCACCCCCGAGATCGCGCAGGAGGTCCACGCATTCGTGCGCGGCGAGCTCCGCGCGCGCTTCGGCGCCGCCGGCGACGCGATCCGCATCCAGTACGGGGGCTCCGTCAAGCCCGAAAACGCCGGGTCGCTGCTCGCGCAGCCCGACATCGACGGCGCCCTCGTGGGCGGCGCGAGTCTCGACCCCGAGAGCTTCGCCCGCATCGTGCGCGCGGGCCAGGAGGCCGCATGACGATCTTCCTCACCACGCTCCACGTGATGGTGTGCTTCATCCTGATCGTGGTGGTGCTGCTCCAGCGCGGCAAGGGTGCCGAGATCGGCGCCGTCTTCGGGGGCGGTGCGAGCACGACGATCTTCGGGAGCCGCGGCGCGGGGAACTTCCTCACCCGCCTCACCACCGGCGCCGCCATCGTGTTCATTGCGACGAGTCTCCTGCTCGCGTATTTCGCGCGCGAGCGCGCGGCGACGAGCGTCTTCGACGAGGGGTCTCCCCCCGTGGCCGAGCAGCCCGCGCCCGGCGCCGAGGGAAGCCCGCAGGGCCCGGGCGGCTTCCAGGAGGTGCAGCCCGCGCCGGCCGCGCCCGAGGCTGCCGCGCCCCCGGCGCCGCCCGCCGAGGGAGCCCCGGCCCCCGCTCCCCCGCCGTAGCGGCCGCCTCTTTGCCGCGGCGCCGCCCGCGGGTATCCTGCCGCCTCCCGAGTGCGGCAGTGGCGGAACTGGCAGACGCACCAGCTTGAGGGGCTGGCGGGCGCAAGCCCGTGGAGGTTCGAATCCTCTCTGCCGCACCAGGTTTGCTCCGCTCGCCTGCGGCTCGCTGCGCGCGCGTGCTCGAGGCTTCGATTCCGAGCCGAGAGGATTCGGGACGCCCCGTCCATCACGGAGCGGGTCCAACTCACACCAGCACCCGCTTGCCCGCCTCCGGCGACGACTCTGCGGGACGCTGCTCCGCGGACACAGGATCGTTGGCGAAGCCAGGCAAGGCCGCGCGGGTCGGAGTTGGACCCGGTCCCTTCCAAGCGCTCTCACCGAATCCTCAGCGTGGTGGGTGGGAGCCTTGGCGCGCGGCTGCGCAGCGAGGCGCAGCCGAGCGGAGTAGAACCCGCTAAGAGAGCTTGCGGTAGGAACCTTTGTAGTAGAGGAGCGGTTCGGCGTCGGGGGAGTGGCGGAGGGCTTCCACTCGGCCCACGTAGATCACGTGGTCGCCGGCGTCGTGGGCGGCGACCAGGGTGCAGTCGAGGCTCGCCAGGCCGCGCAGGAGCGGGGCACCCGTGACGGCGCTCTCCACCGCGA
>DASRUS010000288.1:0-2849 GCA_035687825.1 Myxococcota bacterium
GCCGATCTCGAGACCACTCGGATTGAGGCTGGCGATCGTGGCAATGGCCGTGGGAGTGAGGACCAGGAGCAACCCCGCCCGGCGCACCCGCCCGGCACTGCAGACCGTTCCTGCAACGAGGACCAGCGCGAGCGGGACCGCGCAGGATCCGAGCCGACCGATGAGCGAGCCCACGGGGGCAGCGTGGATCGCCCGCAGAAGAGCGCCCGGGACGAGATACGCCGTGGGCGCATACTTTCCCGTCATGACGAACGCGAGGTCCTCGTGCGCCGCCGGGCGCACGTCGTTCGCGCAGGCCGCCGAGAGCCCCGGCCGCCCGCGGTTGCACGCGAAGCCCGCCGGAGAGAGCCCCGCTGGTACGCGCACGAACGTCGTGGTGCTCCGGACGTAGGCCTCCCGCGCCCACGCGCGGGCACCGACACCCGGCGTGAGCGGAAAGAAGGCGGGCTCGCCCACCCAGACGCCCAGTCCGAGCGAGAGAGCGCGGAGGTAGTGATCCTCCTCGTCGGGATGCGCGAACGGCGGCGACGCCAGGATCCAAGCGCCGACGAGGAGCGAGTAGCCGAGCGCGAGCAGAGGTGCGGGGCGGCTCCACCACGGCGACCGCACCGGGGGCGCGAGGAGTTCGATCATCGGACACCTGGAGCGTCGAGCTGAAGCCGTCCTAGGGAGAGGTGCTGCTGCGTCGCCTTCCGTCTCCTGTGCGCGCGGTCCGCGACTGCGCGCCCCGAGGCGCGGCACCTCGCATCGGGCGCCTGCATTATGAAGGGGCGGTCGCCCGTGTTCAAGCGCGGCGGGGCACGGCTCCGTCTTGCCTCGCCCGGCGAAAGAAAATAGACTACACGCGTTTCCGTGCCCGATCCGCCCGCGCGGGTCGTCCCGCGCCCTCTCCCTCCCTCCACCGGAAGGGCCCGTGCATGCGCTTCTACGAGTACGAGTCCAAGGCGCTCTTCGCGCGCCACGGCCTGCCCCTCGGCGAACGCCGCGTGGTGGGCTCGGCGGACGAGGCGCGCGCCGCGGCCCGCGAGCTCGGCTGCCCCGTGGTGCTGAAGAGCCAGGTGCTCTCCGGCGGCCGCATGAAGGCGGGCGCCGTGCGGTTCGCCGAGAGCCCGGACGAGGCCGCGAGCTGCTTCGAGGCGATCCTCCCCATCCGCGTGCGGGGCGAGGCGGCGCGCTCGGTGCTCGTGGAGCGCAAGCAGCCCATCGCGAAGGAGTACTACGCGGGCGTCACCTGGGACGGCCGCGCGAAGCTCCCGGTGATCGTGTTCAGCGACATGGGCGGGATCGACATCGAGGAGGTGGCGCAGACCCACCCCGACCACGTCTCGAAGACGCACGTCTCGACGCTGCTCCCCTTCACGCCGCGCCTCGCCAAGGAGGCCGTGGCCGCCACGGGCGTGCGCGGCGACGACCTGAACCGCATCACGCCCATCGTCGCGAGCCTGGTGGAGATCTTCCTCCGCTACGACCTGACGCTGGCCGAGATCAATCCGCTCGCGAAGCTCGCGGACGGGCGCTTCCTCGTCCTCGACGGCCACGTGGACCTCGAGGCCGAGGCGCGCGAGATCCACCAGAAGCTCCTGGAGGAGCTCGGCATCCGCCCCGAGGAGACGCGCCAGGCCCGCCCGCCCACGGACTTCGAGATCCGCGGCGCCCGGGTGGACGCCTCGGACCCGCGCGGCGTGGCGGGCAACGTGGTGGAGTTCGACGGGAACCTCGGCCTCGTGATCGGCGCGGGCGGCGGGTCGCTCACGCTCTTCGACGCCGTGCGCCGCCACGGCGGGCGCCCCGCGAACTACTGCGAGATCGGCGGCAACCCGAGCGTGAAGAAGACCTGCGAGCTCACCAAGCTCATCCTCTCGAAGCCCGGCGTCCAGAAGATTGCGGTGATGATGAACGTCGTCTCCAACACGCGCGTGGACATCGTGGCGCGCGGCGTGGTGAAGGGCTGCCTCGAGTCCGGCCGCGAGCCGCGCGAGGCCGTCGCGATCTTCCGCATCCCGGGCTCCTGGGAGGACGAGGGCTTCAAGATCCTGAAGCGCTGGGGGGTCGAGTACTGCGACCGCAGCGTCTCCATGTACGAGGCCGCGGGCCGCGCGGTCGCGAAGCTCGGGTAGGAGCCGGCGAGTTGTCCATCCTCATCCACAAGGACACCACCTTCATCGTGCAGGGCATCACCGGCCGCGAGGCGGTGAACCTCACGCGCGAGAACCTGGCCTACGGCGCCAAGATCGTGGGGGGCGTGACGCCCGGCCGCGCCGGCCGCGACGTGTACGGCGTCCCCGTCCACGACTGCGTGCGCGACATCACCCGGGACCGCGCGGTGGACGGCGCGGTGGTGTGCGTGCCGCCGCGCTTCACCCGCGACGCCGTCTTCGAGGCCCTCGAGAACGGGATCCGGCTCGTGGTGGTCGTGACCGAGCGCATCCCGCGCCGCGAGGTGGCCCAAATGGTAGAGCTCGCCCGGCTGCGCGGCGCGCGCCTGATCGGGCCGAACTGCCTCGGCATCATCTCGCCGGGCGAGGCGAAGATGGGCGGCATCGGCGGGCCCGCGGAGGACACGCGCAAGGCCTACCGCAAGGGGACGATCGGCGTGATGTCGCGCTCCGGCGGCATGACCACCGAGATCGCGAACACGCTCTCCGCCGCCGGGCTCGGCCAGTCCACCGCCGTCTCCATCGGCGGCGACGCCATCATCGGCTCGAGCTACGCGGAGCTGATGCCGCTCTTCGAAGCGGATCCCGAGACGCAGGCCATCGCGATCTACTCCGAGCCCGGCGGGCGCATGGAGGCCGAGCTCGCGGACTGGGTGCGCGAGCACCGCTCGAGGCTGCCCATCGTGGCGTTCA
>DASRUS010000289.1:0-2163 GCA_035687825.1 Myxococcota bacterium
TAGGCGTGCGCCATCGCGTAGGTCCGCCAGCCCCGCGCCTCCTCGACGATGGCGGCCATCTCCTCGGCCGAATACTGGAGGTTCCAGATCGGATCGGTGGGCGACGCGACGCCGCCCGAGGCCATGATCTTCACCTGGTGCGCGCCGCGCCGGAGCTCCTCGCGGGCGGCCTTGCGCACGGCGTCGACGCCGTCGGCCACGTGCGAGAAGTACGACGAGTGCACCTGGCACGCGCAGAGCAGCGCGGGCTCGTGGCGCGGGCGGAAGTCGCCGTGACCGCCCGTCTGGCTCAGCACCCGGCCCGAGAAGAAGATGCGCGGCCCCGCGACGAGACCGCTCTCCACCGCCTGGGCCAGGCCCCAGTCCGCGCCGCCCGCGTCGCGCACGGTCGTGAAGCCGCGCTGGAGCATGCCCTCGAGGACGCGGCGCGCCTCGTGCGCGACGAGGGTCACGGGCTTCCGCTCCATCGCCGCGAGGTCCATGCTCGTGATCACGGCGTGGACGTGCGCGTCGATCAGGCCGGGCATGAGCGTCGCGCCGCGGAGCTCGATGCGCTCCGCCGCGCTCGACGCGATCGGCCGCTCGCTCACCTCGGCGATGCGCTCGCCGTCCAACAGCACGTCGCAGCCGGGGCGGAGCTCACCCGCCGCGGGATCGAGGACGGCGGCGTTGCGGAAGAGCAGGAGCGACACTGTCCGCGGCCTCCGCTGTGGCGATCCCGAGAGTCGGAGGACCGTCCCCGATCGCAAGACAGTCCCGATTGCAACGAGCGCACGACACGAGAGCGCCCGGGGCGGTGGTCCCTGCCCCGGGCGCCGTCGCCCGCTTGGTTGGCTGCCGCTGCGCGGCGACCCACGCTGCGCTCGGGCCTCCGAGAGAGGCCGGCCTGGCGCGGGTGCGTACCTTTCGGCGCACACGGCAACGCGGGTGGGGCGACCGACCCGCGATGGACGGGATCATACGCCGACCCGCGGCGGCGCGGCAAATGAAAATTCGCGTGACGACCTGCCCCCGGGGAGCGCCCACGGGACGCGGTGCGGCTCAGTCGAGCCGGCGGGGACGGCGGAAGATCCCGAACGCGCTCGTGTAACCGTGCAGGAACGTCCGCCCCTCGACGGGCCCGATCTCCCCGTTGCAGAAGAAGCCCGCGAGCGGGATGCGCCCCAGGTGCCGCGCGAAGGCGGCGCTGTCGTGATTGGGCTCGCCGTACAGGTATTGCCCGCGACCGAGGCACGAGAAGAGGAGCGCGCCCGCCTGGGACGGCGGGCTCGGGAGGCTGCTCCGGTAGCGCGCGAGCCGCTCCTCGAGGTCGCGCGCCGAGGTCTCCGCGTCGCGCAGATGGAACTGCACCACCTGTCCGTCGTGCAGCCGCGCGCCCGCGACGAGCGCGCCGCTCCGCGCGTCGAGGCCGACGAGGTTGCGCACCAGGAAGTCGCCCTGGCGATACTCGGAGAGGGCCTCCTTCATCTCGATGCCGAGGAAGAGCGAGGTGCGGAAGAGCTCGCGGTCGCGCTCGTCCGCCGCGTCGAAGATCGCCTGGAGGACGTCCGCGGGCTTGCGCCCGTCGAGCTCGAAGAGGAGCTGGTCGCGCGCGCGCGTGACGAAGAGGGGGTTTCCGATGGGACGGCAGCCCTGGGCGACGATCGTGTCCACCTCGAGCTCGCCGTGGAGCGCCACGCCCACCACGCCCTCGCGTTCGAGCCGGCCCGCGCACAGCAGCGAGTTCCCGCCGGGCTCGGTGGCGGCGCTGGCCAGGCCTCCGATCTTCGGCGCGCCGGGAAAGCTCGCGTCGAGGCCACCGATGAGCGTCTCGGCGTCGCAGCTGAAGGGATCGGCGAGGAGCACGAAGCTCGGGCGGACGCCGTGGGCGAGGCCGAGGCGCTCGCGCCACCACGCGGGCGCTTCGCCCGGGGCGGGGAGCTCGTCGTTGCGAAGATGGAACGGGTGGATCTCGACGCCCGGGAGATGCGCGGTGGCAAGCGCCAGGCCGGGCTCCTCTTCAAGCTCGCGGCCCGCTCCGATCACGCTGCGCGCGCTCGTGCCGAGGATCGCGGCGTCCGGGAACGCGGCGCCGAGGGCGTCGCTCGCCTTCTGGAAGTCGTGGTGCGGCGAGAGGAAGGCGAGGACGAAGTGCGGCGCAACGCCGCCGAGCTCCTCGCGCAC
>DASRUS010000290.1:0-11316 GCA_035687825.1 Myxococcota bacterium
TTCTGAGCCCCGGCGATGCGCAGGCCCAGCAGTGCCGCAACCCGGGTCAGAGCTGCGGGGTCTTCGGCGGCCCGTGCTGCTCGGGGTCGAGCTGCATCATCGCCCTGTGCGTGGCGAACCCTCCCACCTGCACGGGCGAAGCGGGGCTCTGCCTCTCCACCAGCCAGTGTTGCGGGAGCCGGGTCTGCGAGATCGGCTTCTGCCGCACGCCGGTCGGTCTGGGGGAGGCCTGCGGTCCTGCGGCCCCGTGCCAGTCGGGGCTCGTGTGCGATCCCCTGGCGGGGTTCCGGTGCGTGGATCAGAGCGCGGAGCTCGGTCAGGCCTGCGGCCCGCTGGTGCAGTGCGTGTCGGGGCTCGTGTGCGACCCGCTGGCGGGGTTCCGCTGCGTGGACCAGAGCGCGGGCCTCGGCGACGCGTGCGGCCCGCTCGTGCAGTGCGTGCCGGGGCTCGCGTGCGACCCGTTCGCAGGGTTCCGCTGCGTGGATCAGAGCGCGGAGCTCGGCCAGGCGTGCGGCCCGCTCGTGCAGTGCACGCCGGGGCTCGCGTGCGATCCCCTCGCGGGCTTCCGCTGCGTGGACCAGAGCGTCGGGGTCGGAGAGGCGTGCGTTCCCCTCGTCCAGTGCGACGCGGGTCTCTTCTGCGATCCGTTCGCGGGCTTCCGCTGCGTGGCCGCGGCGGGCGTGGACCAGCCCTGCGGCCCCGGCGTCCCGTGCGAGGCGGGGCTCCAGTGCACGCTGGCGCTGCGCTGCTCCCACGAGCCCGCGCGCGCGGGGGAGACCTGCGACGCCACCGCCCCCTGCGGCGAGGACCTCTTCTGCCAGCCAGGCCTTCCGCAGCGGTGTCAGGCCCTGCGGCGGCCGGGGGAGGGATGCTCCGCCGTGAACCCGTGCATCGCGGGCGCCTCCTGCGAGGCCTGCTTCGTGAACGGCTGCAACGCTCCCTTCCAGTGCTTCTGGAACGCGAACGAAGGCGCCATCACGGAGCAGCAGTGCCGGACGCTCTACAGCTCCGGCCTCCACCAGGCGGCCGAGGATTCGAACCTCACCATGACCTACGCGCTCGGCGACGGCGTCGCCGCCGTCGTCGGCGAGTCGCAGTCCTTCGGCGTGGCCTACGGCCAGGACGGCCGCTACGGCTGCTACACGACGCTGTGTGGAGGGATCAACGCGGACGTCTCCATCGAGGCCTTCGCCTGCGTCGGCTTCAACACCTCGTTCGACGTGGTGGGCGGCCAGTCGTTCGCGAACTTCCAGGAGGTGCAGCTCCCCGGAAATCTCCTGAACTTCGCCACCTCACAAATCTTTGCGCGCGACGGCCTGCTGCCGCTCCCGGAGCTGACGGGCACCGAGGACTGCCTCGCGGTGGGGGTGGGGCCGAACATCCTGCCGTTCTCGGCGGGATCGTTCCTGTGCGAGACCGTCCTCGACACGGTGATCGAGCCGGGGATGCCGGATCCCCCCGCGCCGCTCGCGGTCGCGCCGGCGCTGGTCCGGAACTCCGGCTTCACCTTCGATCTCGCCGCCTGGACGTGCGCCGGCGGCGGCGCCTGCTCGTGGGTGGACGACGACGCGGCCGGCTCCGCGGTCTCCGGCGCGGGTCAGGTGACGAGCCCGCCCGCCGGCTCGGCCTCGGCGAGCGGACGGCTCGTGTCGAGCTGCGTGGGCGTGACGCCCGCGCAGGACACCCTGCTCTCCGCCTGGGTCGAGACGACCGGCGCCCGGGAGAGCACGCTCACGGCGGTCTGGAACGCCGGTCTCGACTGCGACGGCGCGGTCGTCCGCAGGGACACGATCGGCAGCTCGCCACCGGACGACACGTGGCGGGAGCTCTCGGCGCGCCTCGACGCGCCGCTCGGCGCCCAGTCCCTGCGCCTCCAGGTCAGCGCCGAACGCGACGGTGACACGGCGGGCGCAGCCCGCATCGACCTCGTGCGGGTGCCCGAGCCGTCGGGAACGCTCTCGCGGCTGGTGGCGTTGCTCTGCCTCGGGCTCCTCGCCCTGCGCGCCCGAGGTCGCGGCCGCTAGCCGTTTCACCGGCTGCCCCGAGATATGGCCGCTGCCCCGAGCGCGTTGCGCTGCGCATACTCGTGGGCGCGCCCCACCGCGAGCAGCGAGTCGTAGTGCAGGGATGCGTCCGTCCCCGAGCGGAACGACCAGAAGACCGCCAGGCAGACCTGCACCACGGATAGAGCTTCAGGTTCCGCTCGGCGCCTTCCTCGACCATGGGGCCACCGCCGCCGCGAGCCGCGCCGTGCACACGGCGTCAGCTGCCGCCCTTCGCGATGAAGCCCGCCACGTCGCCCCAGAGCGCCTCGAACCGCCGGAGATCGAAGCGGCTGCCCGAGAAGAGCCAGTCCACGTGGGGCGATTCGTCGTCCGCGCGGAAGTGCCCGAGGACGTCGAGATGGTCGGCCACGGCGGTGTGGAGCACGCGCCCCCAGGTCTGGGAGCGCGTCGGGACGATGCCGTCGTTCGCCGAGGGCGCGGGCATCGCGCCGTAGCCGCGGCGCAGGGCGCGCGCCTGCGCGGGCTCGAGGTGCGGCGCGAGCCGCCGCGGCGTCTCGGCCGCGAGCCGGTAGAGCGCCCCGAAGAAGCTGCGCGAGACCTGGGCCGCCGGGTCGAGGCCCGCGGCGAGCCGCGAGCGGAGCCTCGGGCGCGCAGCCTGGGTCACGACGCAGGCGTAGCGGACCGAACTCCGCGGGCTCACCGACGCGTGGAAGACCTCCATCGCCTCGGGGGTGAGCTGCGGGAGGAGCGCCTGGTCGCGTACCACCTCGTCGAGGAGGGCCCCCACCGACCGGCGCCGCCCCGGCGAGAAGTCGCCGAGCAGGCGTTCGAAGACCTCGTCGAGGAGGTCGCTGTTCACGGCGAGGTCGTCGAGGCGCGCGACGAAGGCGCCGAGAGCCAGCACCACGGCGAGCGGCAGGTGACCGAAGCGCAGCACGTGGATCGTCCCGAGCGAGACGAGCTGGAGGAGCTTTTGTCCGCGCAGCGTGGCGAAGAAGGACGCGAGCGGCGTGCCGTGGTGCGGCGTCGAGACGGTCACCACCGTGCGCACCCGGCGCGCGAGTCGCTCCACGTCGAGGCGCGTCGGGAGCGTGCAGCCGGGCGCCGTCAGCAGGCGCGCGTCGAGGCCCCCGGTCGAGTGGCCGACGAGGTGCACCGCCGCCTCGCGGCCCCGGGCCGTGGCGGCGATCCTCTCGGCCAGCTCCGCGCTGCGCCGCGGCAGCGAAGCGGTGGGACGGACGCGCACCACGTGGAGGTGCGCCTCCAGCCCGCGCGCGCGCAACTGCTCGGCGAGGAAGCGGCGCACGTGCCCGAAGTAGGTGATCTGTCCCAGGTTCGCGAAGCCGAAGAAGCCGGGGACGAGGTAGACGTGGTGCGTCGGCATGGGCCGCGCGAAGGTACCGCGGCGACGAGCGACCCGTGGCCCCCGCCGGGCCCCGTGACTCGGCCGCCCCGCCTCGGATAGACTGCACGCAGCGCGGCCCTCCATGCACGTCGATCACACCCCCGGCCAGAAGGCCCTGCGGGGCCGGCTGCGCGATTACTTCTCGAAGCGGATTCCATGGACGACCTCCTCGCCGCCGCCGACTGGAACTACGGCCTCTCGAACGTGGCCTTCTTCGGGAGCTCGCTCTCCGGCGAGGTGGTGGAGCGCCACGGCCTGCACCTCGCGTCGTGCGGCTTTCCGGCGCGCGAGTTCAACTTCGCGTGGCTGCGGCCGCCCTTCGCCGATGTCGAGGGCGCGCTGCGGCGCGCGCGGGAGTATTTCGACGCGCGGAGGCTCCCGTTCCGCTTCATGGTGCGGAGCCAGTTCGAGTGGGTGTGCCGGGACGCGCTGCGCGACGCGGGTCTGCGCGAGGTGGCGCGCTTCCCCGGCATGCTCCTGGATCCGCTCCGCGACGGCCCGGCACCGCGCGAGGATCTCGTCGTCCGCGAGGTGCAGAGCGACGAGGATCTCGTCCGCTACCAGGAGACTGCCTTCGCGGGCTTCGGCTTCCCGGCGGCGAGCGGCCGGGTCTTCCTCACGGACCGGCTGCTCGAGATGCCGAGCGTGCGGCTCTACCTCGGCCTGGCCGGCGGCCGGCCCGTCTGTACGTCGGCGCTCTGCGCGACCGGCCCCGTGGCGGGAATCTACTGGGTGGCGACGCTGCCCGAGGCCCGCGGCCGGGGCTTCGGCGAGGCCATCACCTGGAGGGCCGTACGCGGCGGGATCGGGCTCGGCTGCCGCTTCGCGAGCCTGCAGGCCTCGGCCATGGGCCGGCCCGTCTACGAGCGCATGGGCTTCGCGACGCCGCTCCACTACGTGTGCTTCGAGGGCGAGCCCCCGAGCTGACCCGGCGGGCGCGGTTCAGTCCGCGATCTCGTCGCTCCCCTCGTAGCGGAACGGCTCGAAGAGCGCGGTCTGGAGGTAGCGCTCGCCGAAGTCGGGGATGATCGTCACGACCAACTTTTGGGCGTTGCGCTCCTCGCCGGCGTACTCGAGCGCGGCCGCCACGTTGGCCCCCGCCGAGATGCCGCACAGAATCCCCTCCTCGCGCGCCAGCCGGCGCGACATCGCCATGGCCGCCTCGTCGCTCACGGTGAGGACGAGATCCACGAGCGCGCGGTCCAGGACCTCGGGGACGAAGCCCGCGCCGATCCCCTGGATCCGCGTGGGGCCGGGCGAGCCGCCGGAGAGGACCGGGCTCGCCTCGGGCTCGACCGCCACCGCCTCGAAGCCGGGGCGGCGCGGCTTCACGAAGCGCGCCACCCCGGTGAGCGTTCCCCCCGTCCCCACGCCGGCCACGAGCGCGTCCACCCGCCCCTCCGTGTCGTGCCAGATCTCGCGGGCGGTGGTGCGCTCGTGGACCTCGGGGTTCGCGGGGTTGCAGAACTGCTGCGGCATGAAGGAGCCGGGGATCTCGTCCGCGAGCGCGCGAGCCTTCTCGATGGCGCCGCGCATGCCCCGGCGGGACTCGGTGAGCACGAGGCGCGCCCCGAAGGCGCGCAGCGTGATGCGCCGCTCGTGGCTCATGCTCTCGGGCATGACCAGGATGCACGCGTAGCCCTTCACGGCGGCGGCGAAGGCCAGCGCGATCCCCGTGTTGCCGCTGGTGGGCTCGATCAGCACCGTCTTGCCCGGGCGCGCCAGACCCTCGCGCTCGGCGGCCTCGAGCATGGCGACGCCGATCCGGTCCTTCACGCTCGCGGCCGGGTTCCGGCTCTCGAGCTTCGCCACGATCTCGGCGGAGGCGCCGTTCGTGACGCGGTTCAGCCGGACCAGGGGCGTGTTCCCCACGAGCTCCGTCACGTCCCGGGCGATGCGCATGCGCGTGCCTCCTCTGCCCCGAGCCTACGAGCGGGCGGGGCGCGGGTCCTTACCAACGGCCTATCTTTCCCGGAAGAGCTCCCTACCCGGAGCGCCGGACCCGAGGCCGCTATGCGGTTCCGCTTCGCCGACTGCACCCTGGACCCCGATCGCTTCGAGCTGCGCCGCGCGGGCGAGCCCGTGCCGGTGCAGCCCAAGGTCCTGCGCCTTCTCCTCTTCCTGCTCGAGAACCGCGAGCGCGCGGTCACGAAGGACGAGATCCTCGACGCCGTGTGGCCCGACGTGGCGACGACCGAGGGGTCGCTCACGCGCGCGGTGAGCTTCGCGCGGGCGGCGCTCGGGGAGAACGAGCGCGACGGCAAGGTCATCAAGACGGTGCGCGGGCGCGGCTACGGGATCGGCGTGCCCGTGATCGTCGAGAGCGCGCCCGAAGCAGCGCCGGCCGACGCGCCCTCCCCCGGCGACTTCCTGTGTCGCGAGAAGGAGCTGGCCCTCGCGCGCGACGCGCTCCACGAGGCGCTGGGCGGCCGGGGGCAGCTGCTGCTCCTCGTGGGCGAGCCCGGCATCGGCAAGACGCGCCTCGCCGCGGAGCTGGCCGGTGTTGCCCGGGGGCGCGGCGCGCTCGCGCTCTGGGGACGCTGCCACCCGGGCGAGGGCGCCCGGGTGTTCTGGCCGTGGGTCCAGATCCTGCGCGCGTGCTTCGCGGAGCGCGGCGCCGACCTGCTGTACGCGAGCCTCGGTGACAGCGCGGCCGAGGTGGCCGAGTACATCCCGGAGCTGCGCGAGCGGCTGCCGGAGCTGCCCGCCCCCGCGAAGGATCCGGGCGAGGCGCTGCGGAGACTCTTCGACGGCGTCACGCGGATGCTCGCGGAGCACGCCGCGGCCGTGCCCCTGGTCCTCGTCTTCGACGACCTCCACTGCGCGGACGAGCCGTCGCTGCGGCTCCTGCGCTTCTTCGCGCGCGAGCTCGCTGCCACGCGGATCCTCGTGGTGGGGACCTACCGGGACGTCGAGGTCTCCGGGAGCCAGCCACTCCTCGACACGCTCGCCGAGCTCGCGCGCCTGCACCATCCGAAGCGCAAGATCCTGCTTCGGGGGCTCACGCAGACCTGTGTGCGTCGCTTCATCCAGAGTGTGTCGGGGGTGGAGCCCTCGCCCGCGCTGGTGGAGGCGTGCTACGCGCGGAGCGAGGGCAACCCGCTCTTCCTGCTCGAGCTCCTCCACTGGATGCAGGGCCGCGAGGAGCCCCCGGGCGAGCCGCCCGAGGGCTTCGAGCGCGAGATTCCCGAGGGCATCCGGCACGTGATCCGCCAGCGCCTGGCGGGCCTCTCGGAGGAGTGTCGCCGCATCCTCGCGAGCGCGTCCGTGATGGGTCGCGAGTTCTCCGCGAGCGTGCTCGCGCGCGTGAGCGAGCTCTCCGAGGACGAGCTCCTGGCGCGCCTCGAGGAAGCCGAGGCCGCGCGCGCGGTGGAAGCCGTGCGCGCGAGCCCGGGCCGGCTTCGCTTCGCGCACCCGCTGATCGGCGAGACGCTCTACGACGAGCTCTCCACCCGCCTGCGCGCGGGCCTGCACCGACGGGTGGGGGAGATCCTGGAGGAGCTCTACACGCCGCGCCCCCTCGCGCCGAGCAACCTCCAGGTCGGGATCCGCGGCGAGCACCTCGCCGAGCTCGCGCACCACTTCCACGAATCGCTGCCCGTGGGAGACGCCGCGAAGGCGATCGACTACTGCGAGCGCGCGGGCGACCGGGCGCTCGCCGTCCTCGCGTTCGACCAGGCGCTGCGCCACTACGAGCGCGCGCTCCGCGTCGCCGAAGCCGCGCCGCCCCTCGAAGCGTCGCGGCTCGCTCGCCTCGAGGAGGCGATCAGCGCCGCGCGCCGCCGCTCGGCCAGCTTCTGAGGGCGCCGCGGCTCCCCTGGCTTCCAGCGCCTCAATCGATACCCATCCCGCCTCAGATCCTCGCGCCGTTCCCCCGATGAGGGGCAAGCGAGCGAGCCCGAGCGTGGGGAGAGGGGTTGGGAGCCTTGGGAAGAGCCTTCGTGGCGGCTGCGATCGCCTTCGGTCTGGCCCTCACCAGCGGGTGCTCGCCTTCGAGTGAGGCCGAGCCCGGGGTGCCCGAGGCCGCGACCGAGGCGGCCCCGACCCCGCCGTCGGACCCGTCTCCCGCGCCGGACGCGACCGACCCGGTCGAGCGTGAGCTGGGGCCCGCCGAGGCGTCTGCGGACGACCCGAGCGACGAGCCCCGGCCCGCGCACGACCGGGAGCTCGCCGAGATCTGTCGGTCCGGCGAGAGCGGCCAGGGGCTCGCTCCCGGGTCGCTCGGCCCGGAGCCCTGGGTGAACGATCCCGTGGACACGCCGAAGAAGCGCGCCTGGGAGGAGAGCCTGGGGGGCAAGGAGGCCGCGCGCGCCCACGTGCGCGCGCGCCTGCTCGGCTGGCCGACGCGCCTGCTCGCGGATCGGACGGGGCTTCCCGCCGACGACCGCGCGTTCCTCGAGCGCGTGGCGCAGGACACCTGGCGCGGGATCGAGGCCTTCTCGGACCGCGAGAACGGCCTGCCCGTGGACCACGTGCACTTCCGGGCCGAAGCCCCGGACGGCGAGCCCGCGTCGGTCGGCGACTACGCGGGCATCACGAGCATCGGCCTCCACCTCGTTGCGATCGTGGCGGCGCGCGAGCTCGGTCTCCTTTCCGCGGAGCGCGCCCTCGAGCACGTGCGCCGCGTCCTCGACACGCTCGGGCAGCTCGCCACGTTCCGCGGCTTCTACTACAACTTCTACGACACGACCTCCCTCGAGCCCACCAGCCACTTCGTCTCGTTCGTGGACTCCGCCTGGCTCACGGTGGGGCTCATCGTCGTGCGCAACGCTTTCCCCGAGGTGGCCGACGTCGCCACGCCGCTCGTCGAGCAGATGGACTACGACTTCTTCTACGACCCGACGCTCGACCTCATGTCCCACGGCTACTACGTCGATCCCGGCTGGCGCTCGCGATACCACTACGGCGTGCTCTTCGCCGAATCGCGGGTGGGGAGCCTCCTCGCCATCGGCAAGGGCGAGGCCCCGGAGAAGCACTGGTTCACGATGATCCGCACGCTGCCCGGGGAGTGCGACTGGCAGGAGCTCACCCCGGTCGCGCGGCGCAGGAAGCTGCTGCGCGACGTCGAGTTCATGGGAGGCTGCTACGAGTGGGGAGGCGAGCGCTACGTGCCGTCCTGGGGCGGGAGCATGTTCGAGGCGCTCATGCCGCGCCTGGTCCTCGACGAGGGAGCGCTCGCGCCGAAGAGCCTGGGACGCAACGGCGAGCAGCACGCGAAGCTGCAGCGCCTGTACGCGACCGAGGCGCTGCGCCTGCCCGTGTGGGGCATGTCGCCGAGCGCCGTGCCCTCCCCGAACGGCTACCTCTACGGCGAGCACGGGGTGAACGTGCTCGGCTCCTGGGGCTACCAGCCCGGGATCGTGACGCCCCACGCCTCCGCCCTCGCGCTCTCCGTGACCCCCGCAGAGGCGACGCAGAACCTGCGCACCCTGGCCGAGCGCTACGACCTCTACGGCGAGTTCGGGTTCTACGACGCCGTGGACCCGCGCTCGGGCGCCGTGGCCTACGACTACGTGAGCCTCGACCAGAGCATGACCTTCATCGCGCTGGCCAACCTGCTCCGGGACGGCTGCATCCAGAGACGCTTCGCCGCGGATCCCATCGTGCAGGCCGCCCTTCCGGTCATTGCCGACGAGGACTTCTTCGAGTACTGACTCGACGCCGATGGCGACCGTCGAGCTCGAGCGCGTGGACAAGGTCTTCCCGGACGGCACCACGGCGCTCGCCGACGTGACGCTGTGCGTCCAGGACGGCGAGCGCGTGGTGGTGGTGGGACCTTCGGGCTGCGGCAAGTCCACGCTGCTGCGCATCGTGGCCGGGCTCGACGCGCCCACGCGCGGGACGCTCCGCATCGGCGGCAGCAAAGCGAACGAGCTCACGCCCCAGGAGCGCAACGTCGCCATGGTGTTCCAGGACTACGCGCTGTATCCGCACATGAGCGTGCGCGGGAACCTCGAGTTCCCGCTGCGCATGCGCGGGCTCGCGCGCGGCGAGATCGAGCGGCGCGTGGCGTGGATCGCGGACCTGCTCGGCATCGGTCCGCTCCTGGAGCGCCTGCCGCGCCAGCTCTCCGGGGGCCAGCGCCAGCGCGTCGCCATGGGCCGCGCCCTGGTGCGCGAGCCCGCGGTGTTCCTGCTCGACGAGCCGCTCTCGAACCTCGACGCGACGCTGCGGGTGCAGGTGCGCGCCGAGATCGAGGACCTCCAGCGCACCACGGGCATCACCATGCTCTACGTGACCCACGACCAGGTGGAGGCCATGACCCTCGGCGACCGGATCGCGGTGCTGAAGCAGGGCCGGCTCCAGCAGGTGGCGACGCCCCGCGACCTCTACGAGCGGCCCGCCAACGCGTTCGTCGCGGGCTTCATCGGGAGCCCGCCCATGAACCTGTTCCCCGCGCGGCTCTCCTGCGACGCGGGGGGCCTCGTGTGGCTGGAGCTCGCGGAGGCCCGCGTGGCGCTCCCGTCGGGCGCCTGCAGCGGGGCGCTGCGCGCGCTCGTGGGGAAGGAGATCACGGCGGGCTGCCGCGCCGAGGCGTTGCGGCTCGCCGGGGACGGCGAAGCGGGGATGCTCCGCGCGCTCGTCGAAGAGGTCGAGTGCCTCGGCCACGAGACGCTCGTGCGCGCACGCGCCGGGGAGCTCGCGTTCACCGTACGCCTGCCGGGCATGCGTCCGATCGCGAAGGGCGAGCCGGTCGCCCTCGCGATCGACGGCGCGCAGCTCCACCTGTTCGCCGAGGACGGAACCGCGATCGGGTCGTAGGTGGGGTCTTTCGATCGGGGACGGTCTTTAGATTCCTCACTGCTCGCGCAGGCTGCTCGGCATCCTGGAATCCAAAGACCGTCCCCGATCGAAAGACAGTCCACGACGTCAAACGGGTCCTCGATCTTGGGCGCCGAGGATCACTTCGACGCGGTGCGGCGCGCCGTCGCGCGCGAGGGGGATGCGGGCGGCTCCGTCCGCCACCGGCGCCGGTGCGCCGTCCACGGTCGCGGCGACCACGCGCTCCGCGCGCCGCTCCGGGTTCGCCACCGTGATCTCCCAGGTCGATCCGACCCCCGGGATCCGCCAGTTGATGCGGAAGCCCGGCCAGTCGTCGGGGATGCACGGGGCGACGCGCAGGAAGCGACCGTCCTCGAGGGTCACGCCGAGGATCGACTCCAGCGCGACGCGCAACATCCAGCCGGCGGATCCCGTGTACCAGGTCCAGCCGCCGCGGCCCAGGTGAGGCGGCCTCCCGTAGACGTCCGCCGCCACGACGTAGGGCTCGACCTGATACGTGCGCACCTCGTGGCGCGTGCGCGCGTGGTTCACGGGCAGGAGCTTTTCCAGCAGCGGCGCGGCGCGGTCGCGCCGGCCGAGCTCCGCGAGCGCCTTCACCACCCAGAGCGCCGCGTGGGTGTACTGGCCGCCGTTCTCGCGGATCCCCGGCACGTAGCCCTTGATGTAGCCCGGGTCGTGGGGCGTGTGGTCGAAGGGCGGATCGAGCAGGCGGACGATGCCCGCTGCCTCGTCCACGAGCTCGCGCTCCACTGCGTCCATCGCCTGCGCGGCGCGCCCGCGCGACACGGCGCCCGAGATCACCGCCCACGACTGGGAGAGCGAGTCGATGCGGCACTCCTCGCTCGTCGCGGACCCGAGCGGCGTTCCGTCGTCGTAGTAGCCGCGCCGGTACCAGGCGCCGTCCCAGGCGTCCTCCAGCGCCTCGCGGAGCTCGTCGCGGTGGAGCGCCCAGAGCTTCGCGCGCTCGACGTCGCCGCGCGCCTCGCAGATCGGGATGAAGTCGCCGAGGATGCGAAACAGGAAGAAGCCGAGCCAGACGCTCTCGCCGCGCCCCAGGCGTCCCACGCGATTCATGCCGTCGTTCCAGTCGCAGGTCCCGATGAGGGGGAGGCCGTGCGCGCC
>DASRUS010000291.1:0-2682 GCA_035687825.1 Myxococcota bacterium
GGCTCCGTCGGCCGACACGTCGGTCGCGATGCTCCCGAACGCGCCGCCGGGGAGGTCGCCCAGGCCCAGCATGCCGCCGGCCTGGGTCCAGCGGAAGGCCTCCGGACCGGAGGCCGAGGAGCCGCGCCCCACGATCACGGATCCATCCGCGGAGACGCCGAACCCGAAGCTCGTGGAGCTCCCGCCCGGAAGGTCGCCGAGCGCGACCATGCCCGTGGCCGCCGTCCAACGGAAGGCTTCGCGTCCCGCGGGCGACGTGCCGTACCCCACGACGACCGTGCCGTCGGCCGAGACCGCGTGCGCTTCGCTCTCGAAGCGCTCGCCCGGGAGATCGCCGAGGCCGAGGAAGATCGGCACGGCGCCGGCCGGTCCGACCGATCCGAGCCACGCGAGGAGCACGAGGGCGACGCGCACGGAGCCCCCTCGGAAATGCGAGCGGGTCGCTCCCATCGTCCCACCGGCGCGGCGGTGCTGTCAACGGCCTTCGCACGGACCCGGGGGGATGCGTATCCTGCGTGACGTGGACGCGCGGCGGATCGTCGTGGTGGGCGCGGGCGTGGCGGGGCTCGCGTGCGCGTTCCGCCTGCAGCGCGCTGGCTTCGAGGTCGTGGTCCTCGAGCGCGAGGCCGTGCCCGGGGGCCGCATGCGGAGCGAGGTCGTGGACGGCTTCGTCCTCGACCGCGGCGCGCAGTTCGTGGCGAGCGGCTATCGGAACCTGCACGCCCTGGCCCGCACCCTTGGCATCGCCGACCGCGTGCGTCCCGTGCGCCGCGCGTCGAACGCGATCCTGCGCGACGGCGTGCTCCATCCCGGCGACTACGGGTCGCTCGCCGCCTTCGCACGCTCGCGCCTCCTCTCGGCGGGGGCGAAGCTCCGCCTCGCGCGCCTCCTCGCCGACCTCGTGCGCCATCGCGGCGTGCTCGACCCGCTGCGTCCCGAGCGCGCCGCGGCCCTCGATCGCGACGACATGGCGACCTATCTGCGGCGCACCGTGGGCGAGGAGGCCTTCGAGTACCTGCTGGCGCCCGCCTTCTCCTCCACCTTCGACAGCGACCCCGAGGACCTCTCGGGCGCCTTCGTGCTCCTGGCGCTCCGCTTCGTCCTCGGGGGCTTCCGCCTCCAGAGCTTCGAGGAGGGCATCGGCTTCTTCACGCGCACGCTCGCGGAGCGCGTGCCCGTGCGTTGCGGCGTCGAGGTGGGCGCGGTGGAATCGCACGAGGCCGGCGTGCGCGTGCGCGCGCGGACCGCGGCCGGCGAGGAGACCCTCGACGCCGACGCCGCCGTGGTGGCCGTCCCCGGGAGCCTCGTCCCGCGCCTCTGCCCGAAGCTCACGCCCGAAGAGCACGGCTTCTTCGAGGGCGTGCGCTACGTGCGCGGCACGATCGTGTTCCTGCTCCTCGAGCGCGCGCCGGAGCAGCTTCCCTGGTACGGCGTCGCGTTCCCGCGCCGCGAGGGGCTCGGCCTGTACGGGATGGCCGTGGATCACCACAAGGAGGGGGTCGCGCCGCCCGGTGCCGGCCTCGTGAACGTGGCGCTCGCCGCCGCCACCGCCGAGCGCCTCTGGAACGAGCCCGACGAGACCGTCGCGGGCTTCGTCCTCGACGCCCTCGCGCGCACGCCGGTGGGTCGCCTGGAACCTCTACGCAGCGTCGTGTATCGCTTCGATCCCATGCTGCCCCAGTTCGGCGCGGGGTATCTCTCCGGGCTCGCTGCATTCCTGGAGCGGCGCGAGCGCTCGCCGCGCCTGGCCTTCGCGGGCGACTACCTGGTGGGCCCCTACACCGAGGCCGCGCTCACGAGCGGGGTCCGCGCCGCGACGGACGTGGCGCGGATGCTCCCGTGAGGCGCTGGCTTCGCGCGCTCGCGTGGCTGGGCGGGGGCCTCCTCGCGTTCGCCGCGGCGGTCCTCGTCGCGTGGTTCGGCGGCCTCGGCCCGTGGGGACCGTTCCCGGGCGGGATCCTGTGGGGCGAGGTCGCGCGCGAGCCCGTGGCGGACTGGTCGTTCGCGGATCGCGTGGCCGAGGTGCAGGTGCAGACGCGGCTCGGCCCGCTGCCCTGGTCCGTCACCACCTGGGCCCTCACGCATGCGGGCCGGCTCTACCTCCCGTCACGCAACTGCTTCGAGAAGCGCTGGGTGAAGAACCTGCTCGAGCATCCCGACGTGCGCGTGCGGGTCGAGGGTCGCCTCCACGAGCTGCGCGCGGTGCGCGAGGAAGACCCTGCGCTGGGCGAGGTGCTGCTGCGCCAGATGCTGGTCAAGTACCTCGGAATCGAGGCGGAGGATCCCCGCTCGCTCGTGGCCGAGCCGGGCGAGCGCGAGACGCGCGCCTACGGTTGCGTCTTCCGCCTGGAGCCGCGCTCGTGAGGGGCGTGCGCGCCGCTCTCTTCGTGCTCGGGCTCGCGGGTCTCGCCTGCGACCTCGGTCCCCTCGGCGGGACGCCGCTCCGGGGCGAGCGCGTGGCGGAGCCCGTGCCCGACTGGAGCTTCCTTGCCGACCGCTACGCGCTCGAGATCGAGACGGTCGCCCCGTCGCTCCTGCCCTCCGCGACCACGTGGTTCGTCGTGCACGAGGGCACGCTCTGGCTCTACGCGATCCTGCCGCCGCCGCTCGAGTCGCCCTGGGTGCGGCGCCTGCGCGACGTGGACCCGCGCGTGCGGATCCGCGTGGACGGGAAGCTCCACG
>DASRUS010000292.1:0-9697 GCA_035687825.1 Myxococcota bacterium
GCCGCCCACTTCGCCGAGCTGGCGGCGCGCGAGGTCCACGAGGCCGGCCGCGTCCCCGCCGTCGCGGCGACGAGTCGCGCCGAAGGCGTCGGCGATCATGCTGCGCTCGTGACCGAGCAGCGCCTTCGCCACGCTCCAGCCGCCGTTCACCTGGCCCACCACGTTGCGCACCGGCACGCGCACGTTCTCGAAGTGGGTCTCGCAGAAGGGCGAGGACCCGCTGATGAGGCGGATCGGGCGCACCGAGACGCCCGGGGTCTCCAGGTCGACGAGCAGGAACGTGATCCCGTCCTGCTTCTTCGCGGCCGGATCCGTGCGCACCAGGGCGAAGATCCAGTCGCACTCGTCGGCGTACGAGGTCCACACCTTGGTGCCGTTCACGATGAAATGCTCGCCGTCGCGCGCGGCGCGCGTCTGGAGAGACGCCAGGTCGGAGCCGGCGTCGGGCTCGGAGTAGCCCTGGCACCAGCGGATCTCGCCGCGCACGATGCGGGGCAGGTGCTCGCGCTTCTGCTCCTCGGTCCCGTACTGGAGCAGCGTCGGCCCGATCATGGTGAGGCCGAAGCCGATGAGCGGAACGGGAGCCCGCAGTCGCGCCATCTCCTGGGAGAGCAGCTTCGCCTGCGCGGGCGAGAGGCCCGCGCCGCCGTACTCCCGGGGCCAGCTGGGCGCGGTCCAGCCGCGCCCGGCCATGCGGTCGAGCCAGAGCTTCACGCCCGGGTCGGGATACACGGCCTTCCGGCCGCCCCAGTTGCCCTCGAGCTCGGAGGTCTGCGATCCGACGAGCGAGGGCGGGCAGTTCGCGAGGAGCCAGTCGCGGGCGGCGTCGCGGAAGGTCTCGAGCTCCGACATGAGCGTCTCCCGGGAGGCTGCGAAGCCGCGCGGGAGTCTAGCAGGTTGCTACCCTCGCGGGGTGCGCGTACTGCTCGCCAATCCGCGCGGCTTCTGCGCGGGCGTGGACCGGGCCATCGAGATCGTGGAGCTCGCGCTGCGCCGCTTCGGCCCGCCGGTCTACGTGCGCCACGAGATCGTCCACAACCGCCACGTGGTGGAAGGCCTGCGCGCGAAGGGAGCCGTCTTCGTGGACGACCCCGACGACGCGCCGCCGGGCGCCCTCCTCGTCTACAGCGCGCACGGCGTCTCGCCCGCGGTGCGCGCAGCGAGCGGGCGGCGCGGGCTGCGCGCCATCGACGCCACCTGCCCGCTGGTGACCAAGGTCCACGTGGAGGCGCAGCGCTTCGACGGCGCCGACTACGACGTGATCCTGGTGGGCCACGCCGGCCACGTGGAGGTCGAGGGCACCATGGGCCACGCGCCCGGGCGCATGCAGCTCGTGGAGACGGTGCAGGACGTGGCGCGCGTCGCCGTGCGCGATCCCGCCCGGGTCGCGTGCCTCACGCAGACGACGCTCTCCGTGGACGACACCCGCGAGATCCTCGACGCGCTGCGCGCTCGCTTCCCGCAGATCCGCTTGCCGCGCAAGGACGACATCTGCTACGCGACGCAGAACCGCCAGAACGCGGTGAAGGAGCTCTGCCGCGCCGCCGACGTCGTGCTGGTGGTAGGGGCGCCCGAGTCCTCCAACAGCAACCGGTTGGTGGAGATCGCGCTGAAGGTCGGGAAGCGCTCGCACCTGGTGCAGACCGCGGCGGACATCGACCCCGCCTGGCTCGCGGGCGCCGACTGCGTGGGGGTGAGCGCCGGCGCGTCCGCCCCGGAGGTCCTCGTCGAAGAGGTGGTGGAGCGCCTGCGTCGCCTCGGCGCCACGCGCGTGGACTCGCTGCCCGCGCTGAACGAGGGCGTCGTGTTCCAGCTCCCCGCGGAGCTGCGCACGTAGCGACGGCCGCTCGGCTCCGGTAGCCTGCGCCACTCCATGACGACCCCGACCGAGAGCGATCGGGGCCTCGCGCGCGACATCGAGAAGGACGTCGAGGAGCTCGGCGATCCCGAGCTCTCGCCGGGGATCCCGTCCGCTTCCATCGCCGCCCACGCGGGGCACGCGCCTCGCGTGGAAACGCTCGCGCCGGAGCGCCACGACTCCTACGAGGAGATCTGGCGCCTCGCCTGGCCCGTGATCGCGTCGCAGGTGCTCGGCTACCTGGTGAACCTGATCGACATCGCGATGGTGGGGCGCCTCGGCCGCGACGCGCTCGCCGCGGTCGGCTACGTGACCCAGGTCTTCTTCCTGGTGCAGTCCGTCTTCTTCGCGGTGAGCTTCGCGTGCGTGGCGCTCATGGCGCGCGCGCTCGGCGCGCGCGACCCCGCGCGCGCCCGCCAGGCGCTGGCCGCGTCCATGCTCGTGGCCCTGGGACTCGCCCTGCTGACCTCGGGGATCGCGCTCGCGTTTCCGCACGCCGTGCTCGGCTGGATGAACGCCGCCCCCGAGCTCGTCGCCCTCGGCGCTCCCTACTTCCGCCTGGTGGTGGGGTCGTCCCTGCTCCTGGCCGTGGCCGTGATCGTGGAGGGCGGACTGCGCGCCGCGAAGAACAGCCGCACGTCCATGTGGATCGGGCTCTTCACCACCGCGGTCAAGATCGCGCTGAACGCGCTCCTCATCTTCGGGTTGTGGGGCTTCCCGCGCCTCGAGCTCGTGGGGGCCGGCATCGCCACGGTGGCGTCGCAGCTCACCGCGGTGACGCTCTTCGTCGTGGCGAGCCGGCGCGGCCCGGCCCGCGAGGTCCTCTCCATCGGCTGGCTCGACTTCGCGCGCGCACGCGCGCTGCTGGGTCACATCCTGCGCCTCGCCCTGCCCGCGGTGGGCGAGCGCGTGATCATGAACCTCGCCATGATCTCGTACTTCACCATCGTGGGGGGCTACGGGAGCGCGGCGCTGGCCGCCTACACCGTCGGCGTGCGGGTGCTCGCCTTCTCCTGGATCCCCGGTACCGGCTTCTCCAGCGCGGCCTCGACCCTGGTGGGCCAGGCACTCGGCGCCCAGAACCCGGGCGCCGCCGCGCGGGCGGGCTGGCGCGCCGTGCGCCTCGCCCTCGGCTTCTCGGTGGTGCTCGGCGCGGTGTGCGCGTTCGGACGCGAGCAGCTCTCGCGGCTCCTCACGAACGACGTGGGCGTCATCCGCGTGCTCGGCCCCTTCATGCTGATCCTGGCCGTCTCGCAGCCGCTGCTCGGCCTCCACTTCACCCTGGCGGGCGCGCTGCGCGGGGCCGGCGACACGGTGACGCCGCTCCTGGCCGCGACCTTCGGCAACTGGGGCTTCCGCGTGCCGCTCGCCGCGCTCGGCTCCGCGGCCCTGCAGCTCGACCTCGTGTGGGTCTGGGGAGCGCTCTTCTTCGATCACCTCGCCCGGGCGATCTGGCTCGGCATCGCGTTCCAGCGCGGACGCTGGCGGGGCAAAACGGCAAGGGCCGCAGGCCCGCGCAGCCCGCTCTGAAGCTCCGCTCGCCTGCGGCTCGCTGCGCGGCGGCTGCGCCGCCTTGCCGTAGCCGAGCGGAGTGGGACCCACAGCTACTCAGTCGAGACGCGGCTTGAGCCGTCGGCGGATCGCCAGCAGCACCACGAGGAAGCCGAGGCTGAGCGCGAGCACGGGGATCGCCACGTCGTCGAGCCCCGCCCCGCGCAGCGTGATGCGACGCAACGAGATCTGGTACCAGCGCAGCGGAAGCAGCGCTCCGACCTGGCGCACGCCGTCGGGCATGAGCTGGTAGGGCAGCATCACCCCCGAGAGCACCATCGACGGCAGGATGAAGAAGACGGTGAGGAAGACCGCCTGGGCCGAGGTGCGCGCGAGGGTCGAGACGAAGACGCCCACGGCGAGGGACACGAGGACGAAGGGGAGCGTCACCACGGCGAGGGCGAGCCAGCTCGCCGCGCCGCCCGCGGGCCACACCCCGAAGAAGATCCCCGCCCCGAGTGTCGCGATCGCGAGCACCACGTAGCTCATCGCCGCGTAGGGCACGAGCTTGCCCAGCACGAGCTCGAGCGGCGAGGTGGGCGTCGAGAGCATCTGCTCCCAGGTCCCGGCCTCGCGGTCGGCCACGAGACCGCCCGCGGTGACGGAGAGACAGAAGTTCGTGAGGAGCATCCCCGCGAGCACGGCGAGGTAGAAGCGGCGGTCCGAGAGCGTGGGGTTGAAGCGGAAGCTCTGGCGCAGCTCGAGAGCGGCGCCGGCCCCGCGCCGGGGCGTCGCCTCCCCGTCGAAGCGCGCGCCGACCCCGGCGATGAAGGCGCCGACGCGCGCCGCGCTGATGGGATCCGTGCCGTCGAGCAGCACCTGCACCCGGGGCTGCCCGAGCTCGAACTCGCGCCGGAACTCCGCCGGGATCACGACGAACGCCACGGCCTGCCCCCGGGCCAGGCGCGCGCGACCCTCGGCGTAGCTCCTCACGACCTCGGGCGCGAGGAAGTAGCCCGTCGCCGTCACGTCCTCCACGAAGCGCCGGGAGAGCGCCGTGCCGTCGCGGTCGAAGACCGCCCAAGGCACATTCGCGGGCTGCATGCGGATCGCGAAGCCGAAGAGCAGCAGCATCATGACCGGCTGCGCCAGCACCATGGCCAGGAAGGCGCGGTCGTGGCGCATGATCGCGGCCTCCTTCCACGCGACCGCGGCCACGTTCGAGAGCGCTCCGCGCAGCGCCTCCCCCCTCACGTGCGGGCTCCGATCGTGCGCAGTGCCAGCGCGATCAGCACGCCCGCGAAGGCCACGAGCAGGCAAAGCTCTGGCGCCAGCGAGAGCGGCCCCTCGCCGCGCAGGTAGATGCCGCGGCTCACCCGGATGTAGTGGGTGGCGGGGAACACCTCCGCGAGCCAGCGCACGACCGTCGGCATGTTGCGCGTGGGGAAGGCGAAACCCGAGAGCTGCACCAGCGGGATGCTGAAGAGCACCGTCTTCTGCACCGCCTCGGCGGTGGTCGCGGACGTGGCGGAGATGATGAGGCCGAGCGCGAGCGAGGTGAGCACGTAGAACGCCGAGACCCCGACGAAGAAGAGCGGGTTGCCCTCGGGCCACACGCCGAGCAGCAGCCCCGCGGCCACCATCATCAGGACCACGTCCGCGGCGAAGACCGCGCCGAGCGGCAGGATCTTGCCGAGCAGGATCTCGAGCGAGGTGGCCGGCGTCACCTGGAGCTGCTCGAAGGTTCCGGTGATCCGCTCGTTCACGATGGACACCGCGGTGATGAGCGTGGTGAGGAACGAGAGCACGAAGCCGAACACGCCGGCCACCATGTAGCGCGTGCCGTCGAGCTCGGGGTTGTAGAGCGCGCGCGTGACCACGGCGACACCTCGCGGGCCTCCGGCGCGCTCGCCGTCGCGCGCGTCGGCGCCTCCCGCGAGATCCGCCACGGCGGCCGTCACGAGGCCGCGCAGGAAGCCCTCGGCGTTGGCGGCGAGCACCGCCTCGGCGCCGTCGTAGATCACCTCCACCTGCGCGGCGGCCTCGCGGGTACGCCAGGCCCGGAGGTGGCGGTCGAAATCGGGCGGGATCACGAGCGCGACGCTGAGCGATCCGTCCACGAGGGCGCGGTCGAGGGCGTCGCGCGTCGCGAAGGGCCGCGCCGAGAAGGTTCCTCGCGCCGAGAGCTCGGCCACGAGGCGCCGGCTCGACGCCGTGCCGCACGCGTCGTGGACGCCGAGCGCGAGGTCCTTCACCTCGGTGGAGAGGATGGAGCTGAAGACGAGGAGCGCCGCCAAGGGGACGGAGACGAGGATCGTCATCGTGAAGGCATCGCGCCAGGTGGCGCGGGCCTCGCGCACGAGGAGCGTGCGGAGCCGGCGCAGGTTCACGGCGCGGCCTCGGCGAGGATGCGGCGGAAGACGTCCGTCATGGCGGGCGGCTCGATCCGCACCCGCGCGCCCTGGCGCGCCTCGAGCTCCCGCTGCACCCGGCGCAGGGTCGCGAAGACCTCCCCGCCCAGCGCCGGGACGCGCAGCACGAGCCCGTCCTGCGCGGTCTCGGACGTGAGCCCCGCGGCGCCGAGCACGCGTCGCACCTCGTCACGCCAGCCCGGCTCCGCGGCGCCGCGCGCGGGCGCCAGATGCACGCGATAGCCGGTCGAGAAGCGCCGACGGAGCTCGTCCGGCGCGGCGTTCGCGACGAGCCGCCCCGCCTCGAGAAAGCAGACCCAGTCGCAGTGGTCCGCCTCTTCGAGGAAGTGCGTCGTCACGAAGACCGTGACGCCCGCCTCCGCCTCCTCCTGGATCCGCTCCCAGAAGAGCCCGCGGCTCGCCACGTCCACGCCCGCGGTGGGCTCGTCGAGGAACAGGATGCGCGGCTGGTGGAGCATGGCGAGGGCGAGGCCCGCGCGCTGGCGGATCCCGGCGGGCAGGCTCTCCGGGCGCTCGCCCTCCGCCCCGCCGAGCTCGAAACGCTCGCGCACGCGGCCCCAGCGCCCCTCGAGCTCCGCGCCCGCGAGGCCGTGCAGCCCCGCGTAGAACTCCACGTTCTCCCGCAGCGAGAGCCCCGCGTAGAGGCTCACGCGCTGCCCCATGTAGCCGATCCGGTCGCGCACCCGGCGCGGCTCGCGGATCACGTCCACGCCGTCCACGAGGACGCTGCCCGCACTCGGCTGCAGCAGCCCGATCAGCATGCGGATCGTGGTGCTCTTGCCCGATCCGTTCGCACCGAGGAAGGCGAAGATCGAGCCGCGCGCCACCTCGAGCGCGAGGTCGTGCACCGCCGTGAACTCGCCGAAGCGTTTGGTGAGGCCGCGCGCGACGATCGCGGGCGCGCTCATGCGAGGCCCGCTCCGCCGGGCGGCGCGATCCGGCGGCGCGCCAGGTGCAGGAGCATCGCCTCCACGTCGAGGGGCGCGGGCTCGACGAACTGCACCGGGCCGAGGGCCGCCAGGTCCCGGAGCACGCGCGCCTCGCCGGGCGTGTGCTCGGGCCGGACCTCGATGCGGGCGAAGCCGCCGGAGGCGCGGGCCGACGCCACGTACGCGAGCGTGCGCGCCGCGCGCGCGAGGGCGCGCGGGTCGTCCCCCCACGCGCGGTAGAGCTCGAGGTGGAGCGCGGCGCGCAGATCCGCCGGGGTCCCGCTGGCGGTGACGCGGCCCCCGTCCAGGTAGACCAGGCGGTCGCAGGCCGCGGCCTCGTCCAGATAGCTCGTGCTGACACAGACGAGCGTCGCCTCGCGCCGCTCCTCCAGCATGCGCCAGATCTCGCCGCGCGCCACCACGTCCACGCCCGCGGTGGGCTCGTCGAGCACCAGCAGGGCGGGCTCCGGCAGGAGCGCGTTCACCACGGCGAGCTTCTGCTTCATCCCGCCGGAGAGCGCGCCGACGGGGCGATCCACGAAGGGCGCGAGGCCCATGCGCGCGAGGAGCGGATCCGCGCGGCGCCGCAGCTCCGCCTCGGGCAGGCGGTGGAGCCGCGCGGTGAAGCGCAGGTTCTCGAGCACCGCGAGGTCGCGCTGCAGCCCGAAGCTCTGGGGCACGTAGCCCACGCGCGCCTTGAGCGCGCGCACGTCCTGGCGCAGGTCGAAGCCGAGGACGAGCGCCTCCTCGGCCTCGATCTCCAGGAGCCCCGCCAGCGCGCGCAGGAGCGTGGTCTTGCCCGCGCCGTCGGGGCCCACCACGCCCGCGATCTGCGGGCCGTCGAGGCTGAGATCGATGCCCGCGAGCGCGAGCTTGCGGCCGAAGCGCTTGCTGAGGCCGCGCAGACGGAGCGAGGGGACGGCGGAAGCGGCGCGCGGGGGGGGCTCGAGGCGCGGTCCGACGCCGCTCACGGCGGCGAGCTCGCGGTGCGCGCCTCCCCGGCCTCGGTCCCCGCGTCGGCCGCGAGGTACACGTTGCCCTCGGCGCCCGGCTGGAGCGCCTCGGCGCCCTCGAGGATGCGCACCTTCGCCCGGTAGACCTGGCCCAGCCGGTCGGCGCGCGTCTCGATCTTCTCGGGCGTGAAGCTGGCCTGGTCCGCCACGAAGCTGATCTCGCCGGGCACGCGCCGACCCGGCGCGCTGTCGAGCTCGATCTCCACGCGCCGGCCCGGACGCACGCGGGCGAGATCCGCCGCGGGCACGTAGATCTGGACGTACTTGTCGCGCGGGTCGAGGACCGCGAGCACCGGCGTGCCGGGCTGCGCCAGCTCGCCGGGCCACAGGAACTGCGTCTGCACCCGCGTCTCGGCGTCGGGGGCGCGGATCGCGTACTTTGCGGCCAGGACCCGCAGCTCCTCGATCTGCGCCACGGCCAGCTCGCGCCGTTCGCGCGCCACCTCGAGCGCGCGCTGGGCCAGCCCGACGTTGCCCTCCTCGGCTTCGGTGCGCGCGAGCGCCTCGCGGACACGCTCCACGCCGCTGCGGGTCGAATCGCGCTGCGCCCTGGCCTCGTCGAGGCTCTGCGCCGCGCTCACGCCGTCGGCGAAGAGCTGCTGGCGCCGGGCGAAGGTGAGACGCGCGAGCTCCGCCGCGGCGTCCGCCTGGCGCAGCTCCGCGCGGCGCCCCTCCAGGTCGCGGGCCCAGGTGCGCTCCACGACCTGGAGCTGGTCCTGGCTGCGTCGGATCTCGGCGTCGAGGACGGCGATCTCGCGCTCCTTCGACGTGATCCGCGCGCGGACGTCCCCCTCGTCGAGGCGCGCCACGATCGCGCCCGGGGGCACGACGTCGCCCTCGCCGTAGCCGACCTCGAGGACCCGCCCCGCCACCTCGCTGCGCAGCACCCGCTCCTCGCCCTCGACGAAGCCCGTGAACCAGCTCTCGCCGCCCCGCTGCCCCCACCAGCCGAACGCCACCGCGACCGCGAGCAGGAGCACCCCCGCGGCCAGCACGCCGCGCCCTCGCATCAGCGAACCCTCGGCCGGCCTGCACCGACCTGCGGCTGCGTCGCCCGCGGGCGCCGGGAGCGCGTTCGCCGGCGGGCCGCCGCCTCGAGCCCCGCGATGCCCGCCAGCGAGAATCGCGCGATGTGCGCGGCCGCCTCCTGCACGAAGCCGCGCGGGAGCTCGCTCGTGCCCAGCAGCTGCGGCAGGACGGGGAGCATCTGCCGCTGGAAGAAAACCTGGCCCACGATGCTGAACACGCAGCGCTCCACCTCGCGGCGCGAGAGGTGGGGCGCGAGCCGCGCCACCACGCGCGCGGTGGCCTCCTTCTGCGGCAGCACGAAGTCGCGCACGATCACCGGCAGGGCGCCCGTCGGGTCGCACATCTCGCGCTGCAGGATGGCGCCGTGGGGGCTCGGCGGGGGTCCGAGCAGGAACTCGAGCAGCGTCTCGATGCGCCCCGCGAGCATGCGCTCGAGCAACCCACGCGACGCGCGGGCCAGCTCTGGCTCCGACGGCGCGCTGCCCCGCGCCGCGAGCCGGGCGCTCACCTCCCCGAACTGCGCGCGCGCGACCTCCAGGTAGAGGTCCTGCTTCGAGCCGAAGTGGTAGTGGCCCGCGGCGACGTTGGCCCCCGCGCGGAGCGCGATGTCGCGGATCGTGGTGCGCTCGTAGCCGCGCTCGGCGAACAGCTCCGCGGCGGCCTCGAGGAGCCGTGCGGGGGTGCCCGGCAGGTCGCGGGGGGCGGCCATGGTCGAGCATTTTAAACGAGTGATTGAATCACCGCAAACCCGCCCCCCCCGGAACCTCCGCGCCCCGAAGCCGAGAAAGGCAAGGCGGTGCTGGCCCGAGCCCGGTCCGCGCGCCGACGACTCCGATGCCCCAGGTTGCCGGGCCGTCCCGTCGAAGCCTCGAGCACCGCCGCGCAGCGAGCCGCAGGCGAGCGGAGTAAAACGGTATGAGAGAAGAGCCCCGGCGACCGGAACGG
>DASRUS010000293.1:0-2801 GCA_035687825.1 Myxococcota bacterium
CGCCGTGGCCGCCCAGGGCATCAACGTGGCCCTCCAGCTCAAGTACACGCGCGAGTTCGAGGACGAGGCCGACCAGATCGGCGCGATCTTCATGGCCCGCGCCGGCTTTCCGCCCGAGGGCATGCTGCGCTTCTTCGAGCGCATCCTGGCGCTCCAGGAGCGCGACCCCGTGCAGATCCCGGCCTACCTGTACAGCCACCCCCAGATCGAGGAGCGCGTCGTCTCGGTCCAGCGGCGCGCGGAGGGACTCACCGTGGCGGACGTCGCGCCCGCGGTGAGCGACGCGGACCTGCGCCAGGCGCAGGCGCGCCTCGCGATCCTCGTGCAGGAGAACCGGCGGAGCTGGCCCGTGGCCTCGGCGCCGACGGCGAAGCGGGAGACCGAGCCGCTCGTGGCGCAGGCGCGCGTCCTCGCGGACGGGGGCCGCGCCGCGGAGGCGGCCGCGCTCCTGGCGCGCGCCGAAGCGCTCGATCCCGCCGACCCGAGCCTCCCGTTTCAGCGCGCGGAGCTCCTCGAAGGGCTCGGGCGCGGCGCCGATGCGCGGGCCGCCTACCGGCGCGCCGTCGAGCTCGACCCCACGCGACCCCTCCCCTACTACCAGCTCGCGCGCGCGTCCGACGCTGCAGGCGATCGCGTCCACGCCATCTACTACCTCGAGCACGCGCTGCGGCGCTTTTCCCCGGGCGGCGCCCTCCAGAAGCGCGCCCAGGCGGAGCTCCTCGAGCTCACGTTCCCGTTCTTCGCGGCCGCCGGGATTGCTGACGGCTCGGACGCGCCCGAGGCCGACACCCCCGCCGGCCGCTCGCGCACGCGCTTCTCGCCCGCCGACGAGCGCGTCGTCTGGTGGGGCGTCGTCTCCCCGCGCTGGCTCGCCTACCGCGACCGCATCGTGGTGCGCTGGAGGGATCCCGAGGGGCGCGTCGTGCAGGAGGAGCGCGCCCGGTCGCGGCGCAAGCCGGAGCTCACCGCGGAGCTCGCGCTCGACCCCGGGCGCGCGCGGCGCGGCGTCTGGCGCGTCGAGCCGCTCCTCGAGGGTTACGTCCTGGACCGACAGACGTTTCGCATCGAGGAGTGATCGCGCCGCTACTCCGACTCCAGATGCTTGCGCGCGATCTCGGCCCAGCCTCCCCGCGGCTCGAGCTGGAGGTAGCGCCGCCAGTGTTCCCGCGCCTTGCGCGCGAGGCCGAGCCGGTCGTAGAGGAGCGCCAGATTGAGCTGCGCTTCCGCGTGGAGGGGATCCGCGCGGGCCGCGGCCCGGTAGCGCGCGAGGGCCGCCTCGTCGCGTCCCTCCTCCTCCAGCAGGGCGGCCAGGTTGAAGTTCGCCTCGAGGTGGTCGGAGTCGCAGCGCAACGCCGCCTCGTAGCAGGCGCGGGCTTCCTCGCGGCGCCCGCCCTGGTGATGGAGCGTGCCGAGGTTGCAGTGGGCGTCCGCGAAGCCCGGATCGGCTTCGATGGCCCGCTCGTAGGCCTCGCGCGCCGCGGGCTCGCCCCCCCGCTCCGAGTCGAGCCGGCAGCCGCGCTCGAACCACTCCAGGGCCGTCACCGCGTCCGGCTCGTGCGCGCCGTCGCCGCGCGCGGGGAGTGGCGCCACGTCGTCGGGCGAGGCTGGCGCGAGGCGGAAGTCGAGCACGAGCTGTCCGCTCGCTTCCACCAGCACGCCGTCGTGGCGCAGCACCACGCGGTCCGACCCTTCGAGCCACACGCGCAGCGCCTCGAGGGGCCGGTCGAGCTCGGGCACGCGCTCCCGGATCGCCTCGATGCTGCGCCGGATCCTCCGCAGCGGCACGCCGTTCTCGAGCAGCACGAGCACGGTCTTCACGCACACGAGATCGCGAAAGCCGTAGAGCGCCCGCCCGTCCTCGGCGCGCGCCGGCGCGACCAGGCCGGTCTTCTCCCAGTAGCGCAGCCGCTCCGGCGAGAGCTTGAGGATCCGGGCCGCGTCGCGAATCGAGTAGGTGCTCACCCCGACGGAGAGCTTACACCTCCGGAGCCCACGCGTCCGCAGGGGCGCAGGGGGAGTGGTAGACTGGCCGCGGAAGCGTTTGCCGCGCTGGTGCCGGCCCCGGACTTCAAATCCGGAGGGGGTCGTGGCGACACGGGCCCGGCGGGTTCGATTCCCGTCCGCTTCCGCCGTGCGCTCTGCTTCGGAGGTGCCATGACCGACACGCCGACGGTGGTGATCCGCTTCAAGGACGTAGAGCACGACGAGACCCTGCGCGAAGACCTCGAGCGGCGCGCGCGCGAGCTCGCGAGCGAGTTCCCCGAGACGACGCGCTTCGAGATCATCCTGGAGCCCGACCGTGCGGGCTTTCACATCCACGGGCACGTGAACGGCAAGAACACGCAGATCGCGACGCGCGGCCAGGGCCCGGACCTGCGCACCGCCGCCGACCAGCTCTTCCACCGCCTGCGCCAGCAGCTCCGCCGCCTGCACGACAAGCACATCTTCCAGCACCGCAAGGAAGCCCAGAAAAGCGGCCCGAAACACTGAGCGCGGGGTCGATGGGGGTCGTCGTGGAAGTCAACCGCAGGCCGCCACGTGCTTCGGCAGGGCAGCCAAGCCCCGTGCTCCGCGAAAGTGACACCCAGGTCCGTTGGCGGCCGAGGCATGGAGCGACGACCCCCATCGACCCCGCGCCCCCGCGCTCACCCCAGAATCAAATGCAGCTTGATCGCGAGCAGCCAGTTGCCGTGGAAGTGCAGACGCCGGCGCAGCAACGCCTCCGGCGCGGAGAGCGTCCCCGCGTTGAGCTCGCGCCAGGTGTCGATGTCGACACGCACGCGCAGCTCCGCCGGCTCCGC
>DASRUS010000294.1:0-7349 GCA_035687825.1 Myxococcota bacterium
TCCCCGCCGGTCGAGGACCCCGATCGCGGTCACGAGGTCGCCCCCATCGGTCTCGATGTCGAGGAACGCGGCGTCGCGCTCGAAGTGGGGGTACAGCCTCCAGCGCTCGCGCCGCGGGAGCATGGCCGCGAGCGCGCTGGCATCGCCCAGGACGAGAGCCTCTCGGGCGGCCTCCAGGGACGACCGCAGGCGCCCGTCGAGCCGCGGCGAGAGCGCCACCTCCGGAGCCGGCGGAAACGCGTCCCACCTCGTCACGCCCGCGGCCCAGAGCTGCCGCTCGCGGTAGGGACCTATCCCCGGGGCGAGCTGGAACGTGCTCTCGAGCACGCTCACGCTCTCCGCGGCGGAGGAACGGAGGGCACAGGCGCCCCGGTACTGTCGTGCGAGCGCTTCCGCGCGGGCAAGAACGCGAGGATGACCTCGCGACACGGCTCGTACCCGTCCCCGCTCCTGCGAACGAGCCCCATGCGTTCGAGCGCGTTCAGATCACGCGAAAGGGTCTTGTCCTTTCCCGCGTACGTCACCGCGAGCTGCGGGCTCAAGTTCGAGATCTCCCTCCTCGGAACGGGCTCGGACTGCTTCACTTCAGGGCCGAACTTCCTCGACAACTCCAGCACGAGCTCCTTCACGCGGTTGGCGCTCCTGGTCTTCTTCGTGAACTGACCGTGGACATGATTCACCCATGAGACGTGCCACTGCTGCGCTCGAATCAGATCGAGGTGCCCGGTCAGCCCTTCGACGAAGCCGGCGATCGCGTACTCGATGAACGGGAGCACGTCCCCGCCGCTCGCGCTCGCCTGAGCCAGCTGGCGATAGTATTCGGCTCGCGTCTCGTTGTAGTGGTTGGAGAGCAGATGGCAGGCGACGTCCGGTACTCCAGCCATCGCGAGGAGCTGCACCTCGACGATTCGCGCCGTGCGGCCGTTGCCGTCGCCGAAGGGGTGAATCCACGCCAGGTACAGATGCGCCAATGCTGCCTTCAACAGCGCGAGCGGAATCGTGAACTCTTGCCTGTCATCGGGGGCCTCGAACTCGGGGCCATTCAACCAGCCGCACATCCGGTGGAGGAGGTGGTCGCAGTCCTCAGCGGGCGCGCCCCGGTACCGCCCGACCCCGACTTCGTAGGTTCGGACTTCGCCGGGGACGATCCCCTCCTCGAGCTTCAGCTTCTGAAGCACGACCGCGTTGAACTCGCGGATCCGCTTCGGGCAGAGGGGAGACAGTGAGTCGCTGACCATGTCTCGGTGGACGTACATGTTCAGGGCTTCGAGGATGTTCGTGAGCTCCTGAACCAGATACTGCTTCGACGGGGGGACATGGAGCGTGCCCTCCAGGTGCTTCTTCACGTCACTCTCGGAGAGCGTGTTCCCCTCGATCGCGGTGGTGGCGTGCACGCCCTTGGCGAGGGACACCTGGTACAGCTCCTTGGCGACCTCGGGACGAAGCGGCACGCCTGCGATGTGCTCGCACTTGGACCTCGCTTCACCCAAGAGCATCCAGAGCCTCGCCTGCACCGGCTTCAGATCTGCCTGGAAGGTGATCCATGGATGTGTCTTGATGTATTTCCTGTCGTGTGTCCCTAGATCTGTCCAGACGTAATCACATATTTTCGGGCACTTGGCGCAGTATTCTGGGCGTAAGTGTCCTGGCACGTGCCCACGATACCGGATGGCAGATGTCCGTCACAAGCGCCCCGCGCAGACCGTCAGCGAAGCAGCCCGTACGATCGCAGCGCCGCCACCACCGCCGCGCGGTCGGGCCCACCCGTGCCCCGCGCCGCCCCCTGCGCCAGCCGGTCGACGATCTCGTTCACCACATGTCCGTCATGGCCGCGGACCCAGGCGAAGCTGGCGCCCAGCTCGCGCGAGCGCGCGTCGATGGCCTCGATGAGATCGCGGTTCAGGACCGGCGTCCCCTGCGCGGTGACCCATCCCTTGCGCCGCCAGCCGTGGATCCAGCGCGAGAGCGCGTCGGTCACGTAGCGCGAATCCGAGACGACGTCGACGCCAGCGCCTCCCGGCAGGCCCTCGAACGCCTCGATGACCGCGCGCAGCTCCATCCGGTTGTTGGTGATCGCGTGCGGGCCGTCGACCACCCAGCGCGTCCCCCCGAAGCGGAGCGCGTGACATGAGCGATCCACCACCACGAAGCCCGTTCCTCCGGGCCCGCCGGGGTTGGAGAGGGCGGAGCCGTCGACGAAGGCGACGAAGCGGGCGGGCGGCGAGGCGGGAGGCATCGGGCGCGCAATGTAACGTGTCGGGGCATCAGCGACCAGACGACCGCGGTCTTCATTACCTCTCCCACGCGCTCCGCCACGCCCCCGTCGCCTGCGCGTGCTCGAAGAACGCGGAGTAGAAGGGGTGCCGCGCCACGGTCGCCGCGTCCCCCACCACCACGAGCTTCTTGCGCGCGCGGGTGAGGGCCACGTTCATGCGCCGCACGTCCGAGAGGAACCCCACCTCGCCGGTCTCGTTGGCGCGCACGAGCGACACCACCACCGCCTCCTTCTCGCGCCCCTGGAACCCGTCCACCGTGTCGACCTCGAGCCCCTCGTCGAGGCGCGCCGCGAGGAGCTCCCGCAGCTTCTGCACCTGCGCGTCGTAGGGGGCGATCACCGCCACGTCGCGGGGGGAGACGCCGAGCGCGAGGATCCGCTCCACCTCGGCCGCGGCGAGCTCCGCCTCGCCCTCGTTCAGCTTCGAGTCGCTCCCTTCCGGCGTCGCCTCCTCGAAGCCGCGGCCCGACGTGTCCACCACCTCGAGCGGCGCGTCGTCGAGCGCGTGGTCCGCCACCGCGGGGTGCGCGCGCAGCGCGCCGCCGTACAGCGCCTCCGAGGGGTAGCGCATGATGCGCGCGTTCATCCGGTGCTGCTCGACCAGCGTCACCTTCGCGCGCTCGCCGTGCATCGCCACCAGCCGCTCGAACAGCGAGATCCCGAGCCCACCCGCCTGCGCGGCCGCGCTGAGCACGGTCGGTGGGAGCTGCAGGTGGTCCCCCGCGAGGACGACGCGCTCCGCCTTGAGGAGCGCCAGGTACGCGGCCGGCTCGACCGCCTGCGTCGCCTCGTCCACGGCCGCGAGCGCGAAGCGCCGCGCCGCCAGCGCGGGGCCATCGAGCGAGGTCAGCGTGGCGAGCACGACCGGCGCGCGTGCCAGCACCTCCGCCTCCGCGCGCGCCTCGAGGCCGCGCGCCTCCGCGAGGAGCTGCCGCGCCTCCCGCTCCGCCTCCCGCGCCTCGCTGAAGCGCCCCGGACCTCGCCGCTGGCGGCGCTTGCGCGACTCGCGCCTGAGCTCCAGCGCACGCGTGACGAGGTCCGCCGCGATCCGGGCCGCCTCGTGCCCCGCCACGCGCGCCGCGAGCGTGCGCTCCAGGACGGACGGCAAGACGCGCGCCGGGTGCCCCACGCGCACGCCGTCGATGCCAGCCGCGGCCAGCCGCTCCACGAGGTTGTCCACCGCCAGGTTGGAGGGCGCCGTCGCCAGCACCGGCTCCCCCCGGGCCACGGCGCGCCGGATCACCTCGACGAGCACCGTCGTCTTGCCGGTCCCGGGGGGCCCGTGCACGAGCGCGAGGTCCAGCGCCCTGTCGGCGAGGTCGAGCGCGCGCGCCTGCTCCGGGTTGAGCTCCGCCGCGAGCTCGGGCCCCCGCGCCCTCGCCTCGAACCGCAAGGGCTCGCCGCCGAGGGGCGCGTGCCAGCGCCTCCCTTCCTTCGCGGCGGCCATCCGGGCGAGCCCGGACGCGAGCCTCTCCCAGGTGACCGGAGAGGGCTCGAGCTCCAGGACGACGCGGCCCTCCGTCGCCCAGTCCGGGGGCGGGTCGTCGAAGGCCACCGCCAGCCGCGATCGCGACCTGCGCGCCACCACGCCCGCGGGCTCGTCGTCGCGCTCCTCACGGCGCAGCCGCACGTGCACGAGGCTCCCCACGCCGAGGAGCGCGCCCGCGAGCGGTCGGCCATCAGCCCGACCGTAGGTCACGAGCGCGCGCCCTGCGAGCCCCGCCTCTTCCACCGCCTCCACGTCCGCGAGCGCCAGCCCGCGCGCCTCCCGCTCGGCGAGCGACAGCCTTCCGCGCGCCTGGGCGTGGCGGTCCCGCTCCTCGTCGCGCTCGGCCGCGAGGAGCAGGGCGAGGCGCTCGAGGTGGTGCTTCAGCTCCATGCCTCCTCCGACGAGTGGGCCGAGCTGGCACCCGAGGCACTGGGCGAGATCATCGAGCGCTGCGACTGACGGGGTGCGTTGGGCACACCGGATGTGCGGCGCCCACCCACAATCGCTCCCGCCGGCTGAGCCCGACCGGCCCCTACGCCGTGCGTCACCAGTGGCGCAGGGTAAATCATGACCCTGGGGCTGCATGGCCCCGCTCGCTTCCCCTGTCCCATCCGGGGCAAGATAACCCGTCCTGGCAGGGAGCGCTCTCCCGGCGTCTCCGGCCAGTGCACCCCGAGTGCGCCGAGATGGAGCGAGACGCGCCCCCGACTGCGGGGACCAGCCACGCGCGCCAGCCAGCCGGGAGCGATCCCGCATCGGAGGACGCTCGCCTCCTGCGCCTGCTCTTCGAGCAGTCGAGCGACGTCATCGTGCTGTGCGACATGGAGGCGCGGATCCTGCTCGCCTCGCCCTCGGCCCGGACGCTCTTCGCTCGCGAGCCGCGCGAGCTGCGGGGCTCCACCGTCCCCGACCTCGTCCACCCCGACGACGCGCTCGTGGTGCGGCTCGCCATCGAGGGGCTCGCCGCCGGCCGCGCGCAGCTCATCACCTGCCGGATCCGGCGCGGCGACGGCGCCGACCGGGAGGTGGAGACGTCGCTGCAGCCGATCTCCATGGAGCAGGGGCGCCGCGGCTTCCTGGCCATCGTGCGCGACGTCCAGGCCAGATCGGCGCGCTGGAAGGATCCGGTGGCCCGCGGCTCGTCGTCGGGCGACGGGTACCTCGAGCTCGGCCTCGACGGCCGCATCACCCTGGTCACGCACCGGCTGCTCGAGCTCTGGAAGCTCTCCGCCGAGGAGACGGCGCGGGTCGAGAGCGCGTCCCCCGCCGAGCGGGACGACGTGCTGCTCCGGATCATCGGCGCGCGGGTCGTTGACCCAGCGTCCTACATGGCGAGCCTCGCCAGGCAGCGCCAGCTCCCGGACGAGGTGACCTACGAGGACATCCCGCTCCTCGACGGCCGCACCCTGGAGCGGTACGGCGCGCCCCGCCGCGGCCCGCGCGGCGAGCTCATCGGCCGCGCGCTCTTCCTCCGCGACGTCAGCGACATCCGCCGCAAGGAGGCCGAGCTCCACGAGCGGGCGCAGCAGCAGGCGACGATCGCCGAGATCGGCGAGCTCGCCCTGACAGGGCAGGACGCCGACGCGCTGCTCACGCTGTCCACGCGGCTCATCGCGAGCACGCTCGGCGTCGACCTCGTGCACGTCCTGGAGCTGTGGCCCTCCGGCGACCACGTAGTCGTCCGGGCCACCAACGAGGAGCACCCTTCCTTCGCGGCTCCCATGCCGCTGCGCGAGAGGTCGCTGGCGAGCTTCACCCTCGCGAACCAGGCACCCGTCGTTTGCCCCGATCTGGCCACGGACCCGCGCTTCCGGTCGCCGCGCCTGCGCGCCGCCGGCATTTCGAGCAGCATCTCGGTGGTGATGCGCGGCCGCGATCGCCCGTTCGGGCTCCTCAGCGCGCACTCGCGTCGCAGGCGCCTCTTCACCACTTCGGAGGTGCACTTTCTGGAGACGGTGACCAACGTCCTCGCGACCATGCTCGCCCGCCGCGCGACCGAGGCGGCGCTGCTCGATCGCGAGCGACAGCTCCGCGCCGTCTTCGAGAACGCGCTCGACGCCGTCGTCACGCTCGACGACGAGGCCCGCTTCGTGGAGGTGAACCCGGCCGCGTGCCAGCTCTTCGGGCGCGCGCGGGGGGAGCTGTGCGGTCAACCAGTGCGCGACGTCGTCGTCAACACCGAGGACGCGGGAGCCGCCTGGGCCGCGCTCCTCGGGCGCGGGCGCGACCATCGGGGAGTGGCCGAGGTCCAGGGCGCCGGCGGCGCCCTGCGCGAGGTGGAGTACTCTACGGTACGTGACATCCTCCCCGGCCTCCACCTGACCGTGCTGCGGGACGTGACCGAGCAGCGCCTGCTGCAGACCCGCCTGGCGATCGCGGATCGCATGGCCTCGGTGGGGACGCTCGCGACCGGCGTCGCGCACGAGCTCAACAACCCGCTCTCCTACGTCGCCGCCAACCTCGCGTGGAGCGTCGAGACCCTGCGCGAGCTCCCGGCGAGCCTCGCAGAGGCGGCGCGCCGCAACGCCGAGCTGCTCGAGGCGCTCTCCGAGGCGCGCTCGGGCACGGACCGCATGCGCGACATCATCCGCGACCTCCGCACCTTCTCTCGCGGGGACACCTCGCGCGTGGGGGCGGTGGAGATCGGCGCCGTGCTCGAGTCGTGCCTCAACATGACCTGGAACGAGATCCGCCACCGGGCCGAGCTGGTGCGGGACCTGAGGCCCGTCTCGCCCGTACACGGGAACGAGGCGCGCCTCGGCCAGGTGTTCGTGAACCTCCTCGTCAACGCGGCCCAGGCCTTGCCGGAGGGCGCGGCGGACCGCAACCGGATCCGCGTCGCCACCCGCGAGCTCGACGACGGGAGGGTGGCGGTCGAGATCGAGGACACGGGCTGCGGGATCCTGCCGCGGATCCGGCCGCGCATCTTCGACCCGTTCTTCACCACCAAGCCGCCCGGCGTCGGCACCGGGCTCGGCCTCTCCATCTGCCACAACATCGTCACCTCGCTCGGCGGCGCCATCGAGGTGGAGAGCGAGGTGGGCCGGGGCGCGACCTTCCGCGTGCTCTTGCAGCGCTGGCGCGGGCAGAGCGACACGCCCGCGCCGCTCCGCGCCCCGGCCTCGACGCGCCAGCGCGCGGGGCGGGTCCTCGTGGTCGACGACGAGGCCTACGTGGGGAGCGCCGTCCGGCGCGCGCTCTCCGGCGAGCACGACGTGACGGTGGTCGCGAGCGCCCGCGAGGCCCTCGCGCACGTCGAGCGGGGTCCGCCCTTCGACCTGGTGATCACCGACCTCCTCATGCCCGACATGAGCGGGATCGAGCTGGCGGCCGAGCTGGAGCGGCGCTCCCCGGCCACGGCCGAGCGGATGATCTTCATGACCGGCGGCGCGTTCACGCCCGCGTCGCGCAGCTTCGTGAGCGCACACCGCGCGAGCTGCCTCGAGAAGCCGTTCCAGCTCGACGCGCTGCGCGAACTCGTGGCCCGCCGGCTCGCCGTTTGAGCTCCCCCTTTCGAGTCGTCCGATTCCTGTCGACAACTTGTGGTGCAACCGGCGCGAGGCGCGTATCATGCGCCGCCTACAC
>DASRUS010000295.1:0-3083 GCA_035687825.1 Myxococcota bacterium
GCCACCGCCGCGGCGATCCGCGAGCGGGGCGGCGTCGCGAGCTTCCGCGCCGCCGACGTGCGCTCCGAGGCGGACGTCGAGGCTCTGGTGCGCCACGCCGTCGAGGCGCACGGCCGCCTCGACTGCGCGCACAACAACGCGGGCGTGACCGGCGCCGCCGGGCCGCTCCACGAGATCGACCTGGCCGGCTTCGAGCGCACCCTCGCGGTGAACCTGATCGGCGTCTTCCTGTGCATGAAGCACGAGCTCCGCGTCATGCTCGGGCAGCGCGCCGGCGCCATCGTGAACACCTCCTCGGGCGCGGGGATCGTGGCGGCCCCCGGCCTGGCCCCCTACTGCGCGTCGAAGCACGCGATCCTCGGCCTCACCAAGACCGCGGCCGTGGAGAACGCACGGCGCGGGATCCGCGTGAACGCGATCTGCCCGGGGAGCACCGACACTCCGATGCTGCGCGCGGCCATCGGGCGCGACCCCGCGCTGGAGAAGCGCGTGGCCGCGAGCCAGGGCGGCCGCCTCGCGAGCCCCGACGAGGTGGCGGAGGTCGCGGTGTGGCTGTGCTCGGACCGCGCCTCGTTCGTGAGCGGCGAGTCCCTCGTCGTGGACGGCGGCGCCATCTGCCGTTGAGAGGAGACGCCTTGAAGTTCGTGGTCGCCACCGCGTACAGCGATCCCACCCACTACTGCGCCCTCGCCCGCGCCGCGGAGGACGCGGGCTTCGAGGCCCTGGCCGTCTCGGACCACGTGGTGCACCCCGAGAAGATCGCGTCGCGCTACCCCTACACCGCGGACGGCACGCCGCGCTTCCGCCCCGACACACCCTGGCCGGACCCCTGGGTGGCGATCGGCGCCATGAGCGCCGTGACCCAGCGGCTGCGCTTTCTCACCAACATCTTCGTGCTGCCGCTGCGCAACCCCTTCCTCGTGGCGAAGGCGGTGGGCACCGCGGCGGTGCTCTCGGGCGATCGCGTCGCCCTCGGCATCGGCGTGGGCTGGATGGAGGACGAGTTCCGCCTGCTCGAGCAGGAGTTTCGGGGCCGCGGCGCGCGCTGCGACGAGATGATCGAGGTGCTGCGCAAGCTCTGGACCGGCGAGATGGTGGAGCACCGCGGCCGCTTCTACGAGTTCGGACGCCTGCAGATGACCCCCGCTCCGCGCCGGCACATCCCCCTCTACGTGGGCGGCATCTCCGACGCGGCCCTGCGGCGCGCCGCGCGCCTGGGCGACGGCTGGATCTCGGAGCTCCACTCCCTCGACGAGCTGCGCGCCCTCGTCGCGAAGCTGCACCGGCTTCGCGCGGAGTGCGGCCGCGCCGCCGAGCCCTGTCACGTGTTCGGCGCCGCCACCGACGCCTTCGGCCTCGACGGCTACCGCCGGCTCGAGGAGGCGGGCGTGACGCACGTCCTCACGCTGCCCTGGGTCTTCTACGGCGGCAACACGGACTCCCTGGACCAGAAGCGGGACGGGATGCGCCGCTTCGGGGACGACATCATCGCGAAGCTCGCGTGACGAGCGCAGAGGAGCCCACCCCCATGCTGCTCCAGGACCGCGTCGCCATCGTCTCGGGGATCGGACCGGGCCTGGGCCGGGACGCGTCGCTCGCCCTCGCCCGGGAGGGCGCGCGGCTCGCGCTCGCCGCGCGCACGCCGGCGAAGCTCGAGGGCGTGGCGAAGGAGGTCGAGGCCCTCGGCGGGCGCGCGATCTCGGTGCCCACCGACATCACCCGCCGCGAGGACTGTGCGCGCCTCGTGGAACGCACCCTCGAGGCGTTCGGGCGCGTGGACGTGCTCGTGAACAACGCGTTCCACCCGGGCCGCTTCGCGCCCATCGCCGACGACGACCTGACGCGCTGGCGTGAGCCCTTCGAAGTGAACACGCTCGGCTCGCTCCAGCTCACGCAGGCGGTGATCCCCGCCATGAAGCGCCAGGGCGCGGGCTCCATCGTGATGATCAACTCCATGGTGATCCGCGACGTGATCCCCGCCATGGCGAGCTACGCGGCGTCGAAGGCGGCGCTCATGGCCGCGACCCTCGGCCTCGCCCGCGAGCTCGGCCCGCACGGGATCCGCGTGAACGCCGTGGTGCCGGGCTACATCTGGGGCGCGTCGCTGGAGGGCTGGTTCCGCCACCAGGCGAAGCAGCGCGGCGTGGATCCGCGCGTGGTCTACGACGAGGTGGCGAAAGGCATCGCCCTCGGCCGCATCCCGACCTCCGAGGAGATCGCGGGAGCGGTCGTCTTCTTCGCGTCGGACCTCTCGCGCGTGGTGACGGGTCAGGCCCTCGACGTGAACGGCGGCCACGTGCTGCGCGGCTTCTGACGGCGCCCGATGGGGCTCCTCGACGGCCGTGGGCCCCCCGTCATGAGCGTGCTCCTGCGGCGCGTGTCGGGGGTGACGCTGCTGGAGCGCCACCTGGTCCGCTCGCGCCCGGGCTACGCCGACTACGTCGCGCGTACGAGCCCGTTCTTCCCGCGTCCGCCGCGGCGGAGCGTGCGCAGCAGCTCGTCCAGGGGCGGGTGATCGCCGGCCTCGCGGCTCACGTGCCGCCACGCGATCTCGCCCGGCGGGCGGATCACGAGGGCACCGCCGAGCTGCCAGGGGTCGCCGCGCGTGGCCCCCTGCCGCGCGCCGCTGCGGAGCGCGCGCAGCGCATGGCCGAGGGCGCGCGGCCCGATCGTGGAGAGGACGCCGCGCCGCAGCCCCGCGGCGCGGAAGCTCGCGAGCTCGGGATCCACGAGCAGCGGGAAGCGGAGCCGCTGCGCGTCGCGGAACTCACGGGCGTGCTCGGGGCGGCCGCTCCCCACCACGACGAGCTCGGCGCCGGCTTCCCGGATGTCGTCCAGCGCGTCGCGCAACTGCGCGACCTGCTCGCGGCAGAAGATTCAGCCGAAGTGGCGGATGAAGACGAGGACGACGGTGCGATCCTTCCAGAGATCGCCGAGGCGGACCTCCCTCCCGTCGGTGTCGAGCACGTCGAGTCGGCCGAGCTCGCGGGCGTGCATCGCGGTCCCTCCCGTGCGCCTGCCCCGGCAATCTATCGAAGCGTTCTCCCCGTCGCCCGTCGACGCGTCGATGAGATAGGATCCAG
>DASRUS010000296.1:0-5625 GCA_035687825.1 Myxococcota bacterium
GATCTCCAGCGGGCAGAAGCGCGTGAAGCCGCTCTGGAGGAGGTTCGCGCCCACGAAGGCGGTGAACCACAGGAACCCGTGGCTCACGAAGAGTGGGCTCGCGTCGACGCCCAGCGCCAGCGAGGCGAGGACGAAGCTACCGGCGACGATCCGAACGATGCGCTCCGTGGTCATGTCATTCTCCTTGCGACCCCAACCTTCCTGATGAGTTGAGAGCCTGCCCGCAGCCGGATGGTTCGCCCGTCCCCATGAAAGGGCCGCGCCGTGGGATCCGCCACGGGAGGGTGCTACCCGGAGGGGGCTGCGGCACTGGGTCGCCCGCGTAGAGTGGATGCCCGCCGCAAGCAGCTAGGATGCTCGTCCCGCACCCGTCCGTGCGCCCCTGGCTCGAACACCGCGTGATCCACTCGACGAAAGACGCCATCGGCCGAACGCGACCGGGGCTGATCTGCGCGCTCCTCCTCCTCGTCCCGGCAGCGGCCGGCGGGGAGGACCTCACCGTGGCGGACGCGATACGCCGGGCCTGGTCGCAGAACGAGGGGCTGGCCGCGGCGTCGCTCGAGGCCCGGAGCGCGCGCGAGCGCGCCGGCGCCGCGTCGGCTGCGCGGCTCCCCACGCTCGCCCTGTCCGCGCGCGGGGTCGCCACCGACGAGCCGATGATGGCCTTCGGGCTGAAGCTCGACGAGGCGCGCATCGGCGCCGCCGACTTCGACCCGGCGCGCCTCAACTCGCCGTCGCTCATCGGCGGCGTGGGCCTGGGCGCGACGCTCACCCAGCCCCTCTACGCGGGCGGGCGGCTCTCCGCCGGAGCGGCCGCGGCGCGGGCGCAGGCGGACGCCGGGGCGAGCGTCCTCCAGCGGCGGCGACAGGAGATGGCGCTCTCGGTGACCGAGGCCTACTTCGGCGCCGAGGTCGCCGCCCAGGGCCTCGGCTTCGCCGCCGACGTCCTCGCCCACGCGCGGGAGACCGAGCGCTTCCTTCGCGAGCGCAGCGCGCAGGGGCTGGTGCTCGAGTCGGAGGTGGCCCGCGCGACCGCGTTCCGCGCCCAGGCGGAGGCGCAGCGAGTGGCCGCGGAGCAGCGGCTCGCGTCGGCGCGCTCCGCCCTGGCGCTCTTCGCCGGCGAGGAGGCGAGGGGGGCTCGGCTCGTCACCCCGCTGGAGCCGCCGCCTGCCCCACCCGGCGCGGGAGCGGCGGAGGGCGGAGGCGCGGCCGAGCGCCCGGACGTGCGCGCGCTCAAGGCCCAGGCCGAGGCGGCGCGCAGCGCCGTGAAGGTGGCCAAGGGCACCCTCCTCCCCGAGCTGTTCGCCCAGGTCTCGGCGGAGACGATGCGGTCGGCGCTGGACCAGGGCGCGACCTGGGTGACCGGCGTCATCGGCGCGCGCTGGCAGCTCGGCCTCTCCGACCTGCGCGCGGCGCGCGCCTCCGAGTCACGGGCGGACGCGGCCGACGCGGCGGTGCGCTGGCAGGAGCGCCAGGCGGCGCGCGAGGTGGAGGAGTCGCGCCGCGCCATCGAGGCGGCGGACGCGCGCGTCCGCTCGGCCGGGGAGGCGGTGGCGGCGTCGGAGTCGGCGCGCTCCCTGCGCCTGGCGCGGCATCGCCAGGGCCTCCTGCCGCTCACCGAGGTGCTCGACGCCGAGGCCGGCCTCGCCGGCGCGCGCGCCCTCCTCCTGCAAGCCCGCCTCGAGGCGCGCCTGGCGCGCGCCCAGCTCTCGCTCGCCCTGGGCGAGCCCGTCGAAGGGACCGAGCCATGACGACTCCGATGCGCACCCTCTTCGCGAGTGTGGTTGCCATGGCGCTCTGCGTCTCGGGCGTCGCGAGCGGCGCAGAGCCCCCCGCTCGTCCTCCGGCGCGCGTGCGCGTGGTCGCGGTCGGCTCCGCCACCGCGCCGCGCTCCGTCGCGGCGAGCCTCGCCGCGGTGCAGCGGGCCACCATCTCCACCAGGCTGTCGGCGGCGGTGCGCGCGGTCGCCGTCGAGGAGGGTTCGAGGGTCCGCGCCGGCGCCCTCCTCGTGCGGCTCGCCGCCGACGACGTGCGCTCGGCCGTGGCCGCGGCCCGCACGGCGCTCGCCGCCGCGTCGGCGCAGGAGGCGCGGATGGTGAAGCTCGCCTCGGCGCGGGCCGCCACACAGGCAGAGGTCGACCAGGCGAGGACCGGTCGTGCGCAGGCCCAGGCGGCGCTCTCCGCGGCGCTCGCCAGCCTCGCCCAGACGGAGATCCGCGCGCCCTTCGCCGGGGTCGTGCAGGCGCGTCGCGTGAACCCCGGCGACTTCGTCGGCCCGGGGCAGCCGCTCGTCGAGCTGGAGGGTGACGAGCTGGAGGTGCTGGCGAGCCTCTCGGAGGACGAGGCCCGCGGCATCGCGGTGGGGAAGGAGATCCGGTTCGAGGTGGGCGACCGGGAAGGGACGGCCCGGGTCACCGCGCTCTCTCCCGGCGGCGATCCGCTCTCCCACCGCCGCTCGCTGCGCGCCCGGGTGCGCACGGGAAGAGAAGGGCTGCGCAGCGGCGACTTCGCGCGCCTCTCCCTGCCCGCTTCCACAGAGCCCACCGATCGCCCGGGCCTGTGGGTCCCCCGCTCGGCGCTGGTGGAGCGCGGCGACCTCACCGGCATCTTCGTCGCCTCCGGGGGGCGCGCCGAGCTGCGCTGGCTCGCCCTGGGGGAGGTCCAGGGCGATCGCGTCCCCGTGCGCGCCGGGCTCGCCCCGGGCGAGCAGGTGATCGACGCGCCGGGCGCGCTGCGCGACGGCGACGCGGTGGAGGTCGCGCCGTGAGCGCCGCGGGAGAGAGGCTGGGCATCGCCGGCCGGCTCGCGAACGGCTTCCTGCGCAGCAAGCTCACGCCGGTCATCGTCCTCGTCTCGCTCCTCCTCGGCGTGGCGGCGGTGCTGCTCACCCCGCGCGAGGAGGAGCCGCAGATCATCGTGCCGATGGTGGACGTCCTCGTCCCCTTCCCGGGCGCGAGCGCGCGCGAGGTCGAGAGCCAGCTCACGACGCCGCTCGAGCGGCGGCTGTGGGGCATCCCCGGGGTCGAGTACCTCTACTCCACGTCCAACGCGAGCGCGGCCTTCCTCACCGTGCGCTTCAAGGTGAACGAGCCGCTCGAGCCGAGCCTCGCCAGGGTGCACGAGGAGCTGGCTGCACACCCCGAGCTCTTGCCCTCCGGCGCGCTCCGGCCGGTCGTGCGCCTGCTCACCATCGACGACGTCCCGTTTCTCAACTTCACGCTCCACGGTGGTGACCTCCCGCGCGGGCAGCTCCGCGCCCTGGGCGAGGAGGTGGCGCGCGAGCTCGCCGCCATCCCCGAGACCTCGCAGGTGCGGGTCCTGGGCGGCGCCCGGCGCGTGGTGAGGGTCGAGCCCATCCCGGAGAAGCTGCGGACCCTGCGCGTCTCGATCGCGGAGCTGCAGCCGGCCATCGCGGCCTCGGAAGCGCAGCTCCCCGCGGGCGCGCTAGTCGACGGCGGCCGCCGCACCGAGCTCGAGGCGAAAGGGTTCGTGCGCTCCGCGGCCGAGCTGCGCCGGGTGGTGGTGGCGGTGCGCGACGGGCGCCCGGTCTACCTCGAGGACGTGGCGCGTGTCATCGACGGCCCCGAGCCCGAGCCCGCGGTCATCCTCATGGCGAAAAAGGGGAAGCCGGGGTTCGAGCAGGCGGTCTCGATCGCCGTCTCGAAGCGGCCCGGCACGAACGCGACCGTCCTCGCACGGACGGTGGAACACAAGGTGGAGGCGCTCCGGGGCCGGCTCATCCCGGGGGCGGTCGAGGTGACCGTCACCCGCAACTACGGCGAGACGGCGGGCGAGAAGTCGAACGAGCTCATCGAGCACCTCCTCATCGCCACGCTCTCGGTCATCACGCTCATCCTCCTCGCCATGGGCTGGCGGTCGGCGGTGGTGGTGGCGGTGGCGGTGCCGGTGACGCTCGCGCTGACGCTGCTCCTCACCTACGTCTTCGGCTACACGCTGAACCGCGTCACGCTGTTCGCGCTCATCTTCTCCATCGGCATCCTCGTGGACGACGCCATCGTGGTGGCGGAGAACGTGCATCGCCACCTCCACCTGCCGGGGCCGCGGAAGAGCTTCGCGCGCACGGTGGTCGAGGCGGTGGACGAGGTGGGCAACCCCACCATCCTCGCCACCTTCGCGGTCATCGCCGCCATCCTGCCCATGGCCTTCGTGCGCGGCCTCATGGGGCCCTACATGCGCCCCATCCCCGTGGGCGCGAGCGCGGCCATGCTCTTCTCGCTCGTCATCGCCTTCATCGTGAGCCCGTGGGCGGCGCTCAGGGTGTTCCGGCGCGAGGCCCGCCTGCCGGACGTCGAGCCGGCGGCGGACGGGCCGGACGCGAGCCCCGAGACCGCGCCGGAGACGCGCCTCACCCGCCTCTATCGCAAGGTGGTCTCGACGCTCCTCGAGAAGCCCGCCGCGCGGTGGGGCTTCTTCGCGGGGATCGCGATCCTGCTCGCGGGCGCGGCCTCGCTCGTCGCGCTGGGCGCGGTGAAGGTGAAGATGCTCCCCTTCGACAACAAGAGCGAGTTCCAGGTGCAGCTCGACCTGCCCGCGGGCACGCCGCGGGAGGACGCGCTCGCGCTGGGGCAGCAGGTCGCGCGCCGGCTGCTCACGGAACCCGAGGTGAAGGACGTCGAGGTGCACTCCGGCGTCGCCGCCCCCTTCAACTTCGTGGGCATGGTGCGGCACAGCTTTCTGCGCGAGGCGCCGGAGCAGGTGGACCTTCAAGTCAACCTCCTCCCCAAGGGCGAACGTGACGCGCAGAGCCACGCCATCGCGACCCGGATCCGGCCCAAGCTCGAGGAGCTGACCCGGCCCGCCGGCGCGCGGCTGAAGGTGGTCGAGATCCCGCCCGGCCCGCCGGTCCTGGCGACGCTGGTGGCCGAGGTGTACGGCCCCACCGAGGCGGAGCGCGGGCGCATCGCGCGCGAGGTGCTCGCAGCCTTCCGAGAGACGAGAGGCGTGGTCGACGTCGACTCCTCGTTCGAGCCCACCTCCCCGAAGATCTCGCTGATGGTGGATGCCGAGAAGGCCTCGCTGCACGGCGTCGCCCCGGCGGCGGTGACGCAGACCCTGGCCGCCGCCGGCGCGGGCGCGCCGCTCGGCGCGTTCCACGTCGAGCGCGGCGCGGCGCAGGTGCCGGTCGTGTTGCAGCTGGCGCCCGAGCGCAGGGCGCGCCTCGACGAGCTGCTCGCGCTGACCGTGCCCGGACGGGGCGGCCCGGTGCCGATCTCCGAGCTGGTGCGGGTGGAGGAGGGCAGGGCGGACGCCCCCATCTTCCACAAGAACGTGATGCCCGTGACCTACGTCGTGGGCGACCTCGCGGGCGAGATCGAGAGCCCGGTCTACGCGCTCGCCGCGCTGGAGAAGAAGCTCGGCGGGCTGCGCGGGCCAGCGGGCGAGGTGGTGCCGCGCTTTGGACTCCAGCAGCCGCCGTCGACGGAGAGCCCGGCCCTGAAATGGGACGGCGAGTGGCACGTCACTCTCGAGGTCTTCCGCGACCTCGGGCTCGCCTTCGCGGCGGTGATCGTCCTCATCTACGTCCTGGTGGTCGGCTGGTTCCAGAGCTTCGCCGTCCCGTTCGTCATCCTGGTGCCCATCCCGCTCAGCCTCATCGGGATCCTG
>DASRUS010000297.1:0-13044 GCA_035687825.1 Myxococcota bacterium
CGGCCGCACTTGCGCGCCGCCGACTGGGCCTCGGCGGCCCCGGGCGCGACGAGCACCCCCAAGAGCAGGGCCAGCAGGGCCGCGCGGAGCGGAACGGCGCCGCCGACGCGGCGGGCGAATGAGATCGTGAGCATGGAACCCTCCTCTCGGTTCGCCGCGAGGGCGCCGACTCGATGATCCTCTACCGGATCATCGCGGGCGCGCCAGGGCGCTCCGTGACGCGGGTCACCGAACGGCGCGGCCGCCGCGGGCTTCCGGCCGGCCGCGCCGCCTGCGTCCCCCGGCCGCGCGCGGAGAATTCACCCGGCATCCCGGGCTCTTGAGACGGTGTTCCTCGAGCGATGATCGAGCGTGCAGTTGCCCCGGCGCAGCGGCGCTCACAGCATGCGGATGCGGACCTGGGAGGCGTGCTCGAGGAGCGAGGCCGCGTCCGCGCCGTCGCGGGGGTAGACGGCGTAGCCGAACGCGAGGGCGACCCGCACGGGCTCGTTCAGCGCCTCGTCGCGCGCCACGACCTCCGCCACCCGACGCGCCAGGGTGTAGATGTGCTCGTCGGGATCGGGCCCGGGATCGGGGAGCAGCGCCGCGAAGTCGCAGTCCGCCGCGCGCGCCAGCACGTCGAAGTCGCGGAGCTGGCGCTGGAGCGCCTCCGTGGCGCGCAGCACCACGCGGTCCGCGCGGATCGGATCCGCCGCGCTGCGGATCTCGGCCAGGTTCTCGAGGCGGCACAGGATCACCGCGAGGGAGCCCGCGCCCTGCGCGGCGCGCGCTACCTCCTGCCCCACGCGCCGGAGCAGGTAGCTCGCGTTCGGCAGTCCCGTCTCCTCGTCGAAGCTCCGGTGCTGGCGCGTGCGCGCCAGGAAGCGCGCCTGCGCGAGGGCGCGCTCGACGTAGGAGACCCACTTCGCGAAGACGCGCAGGTCCTCGTCGCCGAAGACGCTCGGGTAGAAGCGGTCCGCGGCGCCCTTCTCGTAGAGGCAGAGCGTCCCGATCACGCGCGCGTCCTCGCGCAGGGGCGCGGCGAGCAGCGAGTGCACCCCCACGCCCGACTCGAGCGGATCCCCGGGCGCCGGGAGGTCGCGCTGGCAGCAGGGGCTGCGCCGCTTGATGGCCTCCACGGACACGCGCTTGTCGAGGCGGAAGAGCTTCTCCTGCTCGTGACCCTCGGCGCTCCCGTAGTAGGACCGGATCACGTAGCGGCGCGTGGCGTCGTCCTGGAGGCGCAGGATCGCGTGGTCCGCGGCGAGGATCAGCGCGCCGGAGGACGTGGCGAGGCGCACCACCTCCGCCACGTCGCGGCTCGAGAGCAGGCGCATGCCGGCGTCGTGGATCGCGCTCATCTGCGAGGCCCGCGCGGCCATGCGCGTCTCGCGCTCGGCGTCGGCGATCTCGTCGGCGGCGGCCGCGGCGATCTCGAGGAGCGCCTCGGGGTAGGCGCGGTCTTGGGGGGCCGCCGCGGGGCTTGCGCCCGACTGCACCGAGAGCACGCCCACGAGCTGGTCGCGGTGCAGCAGCGGGAGCGCGGCGTAGGCGAGCGCGCCGTCGGGTGCGCGCAGGAAGACGGGCTCGCGCTTCTGCGCGGCGAGTCCGTCCACGCCCTGCCCGGGGAGCACGCGGTACTCGCCGGCGAAGCCGCCCCCGGCCAGCGAGGTCGCGGCGAGGCGCAGCTCCTTCTCCTCGGGATCGAAGAGGTAGACCGTGGCGATGCCGCCGCCGGAGCGCGCCGCCACGCGCCGACACAGGTCGGTGAGGCGTTCGAGGAGCGGCGAGCGGGCGGAGAGCGCCTCCCGCACCTCGCGGACCGCGTCGTAGCGCGCGGCGCTGCGCGAGAGCGTCTCGCGCTCCTGCGCCCGGGCCAGGATCGCCGCGTCCAGGCGCCCGAGCTCCTCCGCGAAGCGCAGGTCGTCCTCGGAGAAGGCGTCGGGGCGCGTGCGGTGGTGGAGGTTCAGCACGCCGAGCAGCTTCCCGTCGTGCGCCAGCGGCACGCAGAGCGAGGCCTCCACGTCGAGCCGTTCGCGCGCGTGGGGGTACTCCGCGTGATCCGCGCGCCCGCTCAGGGCGACGGCGCGGCCCGTCGCGGCGACGCCGCCGGCGATCCCCTCGCCGAGGGGCACGCGGATCTTGTCCCAGAGCTCCGGCTCGATCCCGATGGCGCAGCGCATGCGCAGGACGCGGGACTCGGGGTCGAGGAGCATCAGCGATCCGCCGTCGGCTGCCGTCACCTCCACCGTCACCTCGAGCACGCGCGCGCAGAGCTGGTCCGGGTCCACGGTCAGGTCGACGGACTCGACGATCTCGTGGAGCGCCTGGAGGAGCTCCTGCTTGCGGTCGGGGGCGGCGGCGCCCGGGCCGAAGAGCAGACGCGCGGTGAGGGGCGTCAGCACCTGCACGCCGCGCCGCGCGAGGTTCGGGAAGCGCGCCGGAAGGGCGCCGCTCGCGCCGGCATCGACGACGGCGAAGAGATCCTGCTGGGCGTCGAGCCGCGCCGGATCGTCCGTGAGGAGCTCCGCCAGCGCCGCGGCCCGCGCCGCCGGAAGCCGGCCGAGGCGCGCCCGGGCGCCCGCGAGGTCGGCGTCGAAGACGGCGGCGATCTCGAGCTCGGGGCGCGCTTCGAGGAGCGCGAGGAGCTCGAGCACCTCGTCCGTCACGCCGACGATGGCCAGGCGCCGTTTCATCCGAGCCCGTCCTCGTCGTCCGCCGCCTGGAGCTCCAGGGTGAGCACGAAGCCCAAGCGGCGCTGCGTGCCCGTCTCGACCAGGACCACGGGGAGGCGCAGCCGGCGATCGTCGAGGATCTCGGCGGGCCCTGCGCTGGCGAGGGCGAGGGAGGCCTGCGGCTTGGCGACGAACTCCTCTTCCGCGACCTCCAGGAGCGGCTCGCTCGCGCGCGGCGCGGCCTCTTCCAGCGCCCTCGCGCGCGCGTCGGGGACGCCCGCCCCGCCGGCGCGGGAGCCGGGCGCGGGCTCCTCGGGCGCGAGGCCGTCGCCCGCGTCGCGGAGGAAGCGGATCACGGCCTTCGTGACGGTGGTCAGCGCCTGGAGCACGGCCGTACCCTGGGAGGCCACCGACTCGAACGCGGCCACGCCGCGCATGTCGAGCCTGCGGTGCAGCTCCTCCAACTGGTAGGGATCCGCCAGGTCGCGCTTGTTGTACTGGACGACCAGCGGCACCTCGGCGAGCGAGCGGCCGTAGGCCGCGAGCGCCGTCCGCAGCTCCTCGAGGCTCGCGAGGTTGTCCTCGAAGCGCTCGGGCCGTGCGTCCACCACGAACACGACCCCGTCCACCTGGTCGAGGAGCCGCATGCGCGTCGGGGCCTGCTCGGGAGCGCCGGGCACGCCCACCACCTCGAAGCGCGTGCGGATCCCCGCCACGACGCCGAGCTCGATGGGCAGCACGTCGTAGTGCACCGAGGGGTCGAGGCCGGTCGGCACCGCGCGGAGCTTGCCCCGGTGGTCGGCGCGCAGCTTCGCCGCGATCGCCTGGAGGCTCGTGGTCTTGCCGGCGCCGTCCACGCCCCAGTACACGATGCGCGCGTCGAGCTCGCTGCGGTCGCGGGAGAGCTTCGCCATCACACCTTCCCCTTCTTGCTGAGGATCCGCCGCGCGTGGGTCGAGATCACGGACGGCACGTCCTTGCTCTTCATGATGTTGCGCAGGTCGCGCTCCTGGAGGTAGTTCAGGAACTTGACGGCGCTCGGGGCAGGGGTCTTCGGGTTCGTGGCCAGGGCGAGCTTCACGGGGTAGCTGCGCGTCCAGTCGCGGTTGGCGGCGATGGCGCGCAGCACCTCGTCGCACACGTTGCGCATCTTCGCGAAGCTGACGACCTCGTTCTCGGTGATCTTCGGGCTGCGGATCGCCGCGCTGGCGACGATCTTGTTGCGGTCGCGCACGAGCAGGCCGCGCGCCTCCTTGTTGCCCATGCGCGCGAGCTTGATCTTCTGGAAGATGCTCATGCCCTGGATGAGCGCGTACAGGTTGTTGCCGAGCTCCGGCGCCGGCTCCTCCGCCGACTCCGCGACGAGCTCCTCCGCGAACTCCCCGGCGTCGTCGCCCAGGATCGAGCGCAGCACGGCCTCCGCTTCGGCGTCGGAGAGATCCTCGGGGCGCACCGGGGGCGCCGCGGCGACCCCCGCGTCCTCGCCGGCCTCCGGGACCTCCGCGGCCGGCCGCGCGAAGCCGAGGAACGAGAGGATGCGGTCGATGGTGGACCGCCCGGTGAGCGGGTTGTCGCCCAGGGCGTCCACGATCTCCGGGGCGCGCAGCATGCGCTGCTGGTTGTTCGCGATCACGTCCACCACGCGCCGGTGGGGAAGCGTCGCCAGGAACGCGACCGTGGCGTCGCTCGCGCCGGGATTCAGGGCGATCCGCTCGCAGGCCTCGGCGCGATCGCGCAGCCGGTGGGCGAGGTAGGAGAGCAGGGCCGGGTGCGTGCGGCCCTCGAGCACCGGGACGAGCACACCCTCGGGCAGGCCCGCGAGGCTGCGTTCGGCCTCGACCTTGACCTCGTCGTCGGGGTCGTGGAGCAGCGCGAAGAGCACCGTCGCGAGCTCGACCGGCGCGAACGGCAGGGCGCCGCGCGCGGCCATGCGGCGCACCTCCACCGGGGCGTCGCGCCGGACGTAGCGCTCCGCCTGGGGCGAGAGGACGAGCTGGATCTTTCCGGTCTGGCTCACGTGCCGCTGGCTCCCCCTGGACTCCGCATCGACCGAGCGGCCGGCGACCCGTCCCGAGATCCGCGCGGCGGGGAGCGTCCCCGGGCTTGGCTCAGGATGCGGTCGCGGTCTCGGCCTTGGCTTCGGCGATCACCTTGTCGCGGATCTGCGCCGGGACTTCCTCGTAGTGCGAGAACTCCATGTGGAAGACGCCCTTGCCCCCCGTCATGCTGGTGAGGGCGCTCGCATACTCCAGCATTTCGGCCATGGGGACCTGCGCCTTGATGACCTGGGCCGAGCCCCGGTTCTCGCTCGTCTGGACCCGCCCCCGGCGGCTGCTCACGTCGCCCAGGATGTCCCCCACGTGCTCGTCGGGGATGGCGATCTCGACGTTCATGATGGGCTCGAGCAGGGTGGGGCGGGCCTTCTCGACCGCGGCCTTGAAACCGAACGATCCCGCCAGCTTGAAGGACATCTCGTTCGAATCCACTGGATGGTACTTCCCGTCGATGCAGCGCACCCGGAGGTCGACGACCGGCTGGCCCGCCAGGGGGCCGGCGTGGCAGGCTTCGCGCACTCCCTTCTCCACCGCGGGGATGAGGTTGCGCGGGATCGCGCCCCCCACGATCTCGTCTGAGAACTCGATCCCCTGCCCCCGGGGGAGGGGCTCCACCGTCAGGTAGCAGACCCCGTACATCCCCTTGCCGCCCGTCTGCTTCTTGAGCTTCCCCTCCACGTTCTCCACGCGCTGCGTGATGGTCTCGCGGTAGGGGACCTTGGGTGTCTTCAGCGTCACCTCCACCTCGAACATGCGCGCCAGCCGGTGGGCGGTCTGGCGGATGTGGAGCTCGCCCATGCCCGTCAGCAGGAACTCGCCCGTGGCCGGGTCGCGACCCACGTGCAGCGTCGGATCCTCCTCCACGAGCCGCGCGAGGGAGCTGAACACCTTGTCCTCGTCGCCCTTCGACTTCGCCTGGATCGCGTACGAGAGGACGCCGTGCGGGATCGCGAGCTCGGGCAGCCGCACACCCCCCTTCTCCGCGGTGAGCACGTTGCCCGTGTGCGTGTCCTTGAGCTTCGCCACCGCCACCACGTCGCCGGGGCCCGCCTCGGGCACGTCCACGTGCTCGGCCCCGCGCAGCACGAAGAGCTTGCCGAACCGCTCGCGTGCGCCGGTGGTCGCGTTCAGGATCCCCAGGTCGGGGTGCACGGAGCCCGAGACGACGCGGAACACCGAGAGCTTGCCCGCGTAGCGGTCGAGGAGGGTCTTCAGCACGACGCCGGAGAAGACGGCGTCGCGGGCGGGCGCGACGCTCGTCTCGGCGCCGTCGCCGAGCGACCTGGCGGGGCGCGCGCCCCGGTCCGCGGGGGAGGGCAGCAGCTCGACCAGGCTGCGCAGCAGCAGCGGCGCGCCGAGCTCGCGGGTCGCCGCGCCGCACAGCACCGGGAGGAGGCGCCCGGCGTGGACGCTCGCCACGAGCCCGCGCAGCGTATCCTCCTCGGAGAGCTCGCCGCTCTCGAGGTACTTCTCGAGCAGGGCGTCGTCGCTCTCCGCCACGCGCTCCACGAGCCGCTCCCGGGCGGCGCGCGCCTCGTCCGCGAGCTCGGCGGGGATCTCGCCCACCTCGCCGCCGACGTGCGCGCGCATGTGGACGAGGTCGATCACGCCCCGAAAGCCCTCGGCGCGGCCGATGGGCAGGCAGACGGCCGCGGCTCGGGCCTCGAGCTTCTCGAGCGAGCCGAGCGCGCCGGCGAAGTCCGCGCGCTCGCGGTCCATGCCGTTCACGAAGGCCAGCAGCGGAACCCCGGCGCGCGTCGCGGCGCGCCACATGCTCTCGGTCCCGACCTTCGCGCCGTCCAGCGCGGAAACGACGAGCACGGCGCCGTCCAGCGCCTGGAGCGCGATCTGGCCGTCGGCCTGGAAGTTCGGGTCGCCGGGCGTGTCCACGAGCGTGAGGTGCTTGCCAGACCAGTCGAAGGCGTACACCGACGAGATGAGCGTCGACTTGCGCTCCTTCTCCTCCGGGTGGAAGTCGAGCCCGGACGAGCCGTCCGCGACCCTGCCCAGGGCGGGGGTCGCACCCGCGACGTGCAGCAGCGCCTCGCCGAGGGAGGTCTTCCCGTCGTGCGAGTGCCCGATCAGGGCGAAGCTGCGGGTGTCGCGGACGTCCACGTTCCTCATGCTTGCTTCTCCTCCTGGCCGCGCTCCCCGCGCGGCGCCGCGTTCTTCTCGAAGAGGATGCGCAGGCCCTCCAGGGTGAGGAAGGGCTCCACGCGCTCGATCGTGCGCGTCTCCGACGCCACGCGCTGGGCGAGCCCGCCGGTGGCGATCACGCGGGCCTCCCGGCCGAGCTCGTCGCGGATGCGCTCCACCATGGCGTCCACCATGCCGGCGTACCCGAAGAGCAGCCCCGACTGGATCGACGTCGTGGTGGTGCGTCCGATCACGGACCGGGGCCGGGCGATCTCGACCCGGTGGAGCATCGAGGTGCGCTCGAAGAGCGCCTCCATGGCGACGTGGATGCCGGGGAAGATGGCGCCGCCCAGGTACTCGCCCTCGGCGGAGACGCAATCGAACGTGGTGGCCGTGCCGAAGTCCACCGCGATCACGGGCGCGCCCACGAGCTCGAGGGCGGCCACCGAGTTCACGATGCGGTCGGCGCCCACCTCGCGTGGGTTCTCGTAGCGGACGGGCATGCCCGTGCGCACCCCGGGCCCCACCACGAGGGGCTCGGAGCCGAACAGCTTGGCGCAGACGCGCTCCCAGATCGGGAGCAGCGGTGGCACCACGCACGAGACGATGGCGTGGGTCACCTGGCTCGCGCGCGGCCCCTCGGTGGCGTCGAAGAGCGAGCGCAGCGTGATCGCGACCTCGTCGGAGGTCTGCTCGCGATGCGTCGCGAGCCGCCAGTGATGGGCCAGCTCGAGCCGCGCCGCCGCCTCGCAGAAGACGCCGAGCGTCACGTTGGTGTTGCCGATGTCCACGGCGAGGAGCACGGTCCGCGTCACGATGCGCTCGCCTCCTTCGCGAGGCTCACGTCGCCGGCGATCACGCGCGCCGTCCCGCCGTCGTCGCGGCGGACGCGCAGGGCGCCGTCCGCGTCGATCCCGAGGGCGACCCCGACCAGCTCCGCCCCGCCCGCCTCGACCACCCGCACCGGCCGGCCGGCCATGCGGAAGCGCGCCTCGAAGCGCGGGCGCAGCCGCTCGAAGCCCCCGGCGACGAAGGCGTCGAGCGCCGCCTCCAGGGTACCGTAGAGGAGCCGGGCGAAGGCGACGCGATCCACGCGGCGCCCCTGGAAGGCGGCGACGCTCGTGGCCGCGTCGCGAAACTCGGCGGGGAACGAGCCCGGGTCCACGTTCAGGTTGACCCCGATGCCGAGCACGGCGAAGGCCACGCGGCTCCCCTCCGCCTGGAGCTCCATCAGGATGCCGGAGGTCTTCCGGCCGCCGAGCTGCACATCGTTGGGCCACCTGATGGAGACCGCGGCGGGATCGTGGACGGCGGCGGCGATCGTGTCGGCCACCGCCACCGCCGCGGCCAGCACGAGCGGCGGCGCCTCGGGGAGGGTCAGCGGCGGGCGCAGCAGGATCGACGTGTAGAGGTTCACGTGCGGGGGCGAGAAGAAGCTGCGACCGAGGCGGCCCCGGCCCGCCGTCTGGCCCTCCGCCACCACGGTGGCGCCGTGGGGCGCGCCGCGCATGCCGAGCTCGAAGGCCAGGCGGTTCGTGGAGTCGGTCGTCTCGAGGTGGACGTAGGACCGGGCGAGCCAGCGGGTCTCGAGCCCCGGCAGGACCTCCTCGGGGTAGAGCCGGTCGGGGGCGGCGACGAAGCGGTAGCCGCCCCCGGTCACGCCTTCGATGCGGTAGCCCCGGGCGCGCAGCGACTCCACGTGCTTCCAGATCTGTGCCCGGGAGACCCCGAGCGACGTGGAGAGCGCGGCGCCGGAGAGCTTCCCGCGCGGGATCGTGCGCAGGGCTTCGAGCACGCGCGCGGAGCCCGGGGTCACGCGTCGGATCCCGAGATCTCGAGGGAGACGTCGGCGCCGGGCGCCGAGTGGGTGAGGGCGCCCACGGAGATGCGCTGCACGCCCGACTCCGCCACCGCGCGCACGTTCTCGAGCGTGACGCCGCCAGTGGCCTCGAGCTGCACGCGGTCGCGAAAGCGCTGCGCGAAGCGGCGCAGCTCCTCCACGCTGCGGTTGTCGAGGAGCAGCAGGTCCGCGCCCGCGGCGATGGCCTCCTCGGCCTGGGCCTCGCTCTCCACCTCGACCTGGATGCGCAGGTGCGGGGGCGCCGCGGCGCGGATCGCCTTCACCGCCGCGCCCACGCCGCCGGCCACCGCGATGTGGTTGTCCTTGACGAGGATCCCGTCGTAGAGGCCGGCGCGGTGGTTCACGCCGCCCCCCACCGCCACCGCGTACTTGTCGAGCACGCGCCAGCCGGGGACGGTCTTGCGCGTGTCGAGGATGTGGACCCCGGTGCCCGCCACCGCGTCCACGAAGCGGCGCGTGAGGGTCGCGATCCCGCACAGGCGGTAGAGGAAGTTGAGCGCCGTGCGCTCGGCGCCGAGGAGCGCGAGGAGCCGGCCGTGCAGCTCCGCGAGCAGGTCGCCCGGGCGGAGCCGGTCGCCCTCCGCGCAGCGCGCGGTGAAGACGACCTCGGGGTCGAGGGCCCGAAAGGTCGCGGCGGCCACCGGCAGTCCGCAGGCCACGAGGGGGGCGCACGCCTCGATGCGCGCGTGGCCGCGCCGCTCCGGCGCCACGAGCGGCGCACTCGTCACGTCGCCGGGTCCGAGATCCTCCTCCAGGGCGCGTTCGAGGAGCGGTCGCCACGCGGATGCCGGAGGCAGGGCTGCCACGCGCTGAGTCTACCATCGCGGTCCGCGCGGAGCGGAACGCGGTGGGGCGTTGCCTACGACTCTCCCTTCAGCTTGCGGATCTCCTCGCGGATCAGGCTCTCCGCCATCTGGGGGATCACCTCCCACGCGATCGCCTCGACCCGCGCGACGGTCTGGCGCACCAGGGTCTCGGCGAGGTCGCCGAAGGCCTCCCAGGCGATCTTCTCGAGCTGGGCGGTGAGTTCCTGGCGCAGGGCCGGCGGCACCTCGGAGGCTCGGGCGGTGGGCGCGGGTGGCGCCGGGGCCGCGACGCGCGGGGCCAGCGCGACCGCGAGGGGATCGCCCAGGTCGGACGAGGAGACGTCGAACTCGCGCGCGCCGGGGTCGAGCAGCGCGACGCGCGCGTCTTCCGCGAGCGTCTCGTGCGGGCGGTCGCCGGTCCCGAGCGCTCCCGCGAGCTCGAGGTCGAGCTCGCTCGGACCCTCGGCGGCTTCCGCGTCTTCCGCCGTGAAGGCCCCGAGGTCCTCACCCCCCTCCGACCACTCCTCGAGGATCGTGGTATCCGAGGCCGGCGGCGTGGGCGCGAGGGCTTCCTCCGCCGGCTCCGGCGGGAGCTCGCTCCCCTCGAACTCGAAGACCGAGGACGTCGAGGCGGTCTCGTGGGCCCGGGCGGGCGCGTCGAGGCCGAACTCGTCGTCGGCGAGCACGCGGGTCGCGGTCGCGTCACTCTCGAAGAGGTCGCCGTCGGCGAGGGGATCGTCGAGGTGCTCCGGCGCCTCGACCTCCACCGCAGGGCGCGCGGTCGGGGGTGCCGTGGCCGCGAGCTCGTCCTCCGCCTCGAACACGAAGGCGTCGTCGCCGGCCGAGAAGTCGAGATCGTCCGCCTCCACCGCCCGCGTCTCCGGCTCGCGCTCCGGGGGCGCATCGCCCAGGAGGTCCAGGGCGGTGCTCTCGGCCCGCGCGAGCGGAGCGGGCGGGGACGGGGCTGGAGTCTGGGCCGGGGCCTGGAGCGGGGCGGCCTTCGCCGCGCGCGCGAGGAGCTCGTTCACGCGGTCCACGAGCAGCTGCGCCTCGAAGGGCTTCGTCACGAAGCCGTCGGCGCCCGCGAGCTTCGCGCGCTCGGCGTCGAAGGCCTCGAAGGTGCCGGTCAGGAGCAGCACCGGGATGTGTCGCAGCGCGGGGTCCGACTTGATGGCCTCGCAGACCTCGTAGCCGTTCTTGCCCGGCATGACGACGTCCGCGAGCACCGCGTCCGGCTTCGCCTCGCGGGCTCGCGCGATCGCGTCGTCGCCGTTGTCCACCGTGAGCAGCCGCACGTCCTCGTTCGCGAAGCTGATCCCGACGACCTTCTGGATCGTCACGCTGTCGTCCGCGAGTAGCAACGTCTTGGGCATGGGGTCTCCCGCTCGAGCCAAAGGATGCGGCGGGGCGCGCCCGCCGGTCGCGGGGGCCGCCGGCCCGCTGGTCGACGATCCCCGCCCGGAGTGTATCGTCGGTAGCGCCCGCGCGATTGAACGGAATCTGCCGGCGCGGTGCGCTGGTCGCGGGCCCGCCCGCCAGGGAGGGCGCCGTCAAGTCCCCGGTCGGCGGCACCGAAGAAGGCCGGACGGGCCGGGACGGCGCGTGGGCCCGCGAGGGGTGCCATGATCCTGCGGGCCGCCGCCGGGACGAACGTCGGGCGCAGGCGGCGCATCAACGAGGACCGCTACGCCATCGCCCCGGAGCTCGGCCTCTTCCTGGTGGCCGACGGCATGGGCGGCCACACGGCGGGGCAGGTGGCGAGCGAGCTCGCGGCGCAGGCGGCGCTGCGGGCCGTGGGGACGCTCCAGGACGCGGCCGTGAGCCTGGCCGAGAAGCTCCGCTTCGCGGTCAGCTCCGCGAACCGCGCGATCTTCGAGGCGGCCCGGGAGCGCCCCGAGCTCGCCGGCATGGGAACCACGCTCGTCGCGGTGCTCGCCCACGACGGCCGCGTGGCCCTCGCCCACGTGGGCGACAGCCGCGCCTACCTGGTGCGCGGGGGACGCATCCGCCAGCTCACCGACGACCACTCGGTGGTCGGGGAGCTCCTGCGTCGGCGCGAGATCAGCGCCGACGCCGCCCGCGAGCATCCTCACCGCCACGTGCTGACGCGCGCCCTCGGCGTGCGCGCGGTGGTGGAGCCGGACCTCGCCGAGCTCTCCCCCAGCGCGGGGGACGTCTTCGCGCTCTGCTCCGATGGCCTCACCACGCACGTGCGCGACGAGGAGATCGCGGAGCGCGCCAGCGCGGGGGCGATCCTCGAGGCCGCCGTGGAGGCCCTCATCAACCTCGCCAACGCCCGCGGCGGCGAGGACAACGTCACCGTCGTCATGCTGCGCTGGGAGGAGCAGGAGTCCTGACCGAGACGCGCCGGTTGGCGAGGGGCTCGCCGCGAAGTAAAACGCAGGCCGCCACGGGCTACCGCACCAGGTGACGCAGCTGCGCTGCCGAGGCCACCGCACCGCCACCGATCCAGTTGGCGGCCGAGATGGAATGAGAGGGCCAGTCTCCCGAGCGGAGTACCGTGAGGTCTCCAAAGAAACGACGGGCTCGAGGCCCAACAGGAGACTGGCCATGACGAAGCGTATCACCGCGATGACGCCTTTGACCATCGGGATCGATCTCGGCGACCGGCGCAGCGAGGTCTGCGTCCTCGACGCGGCCGGCGACGTCCACCGGCGGTTCTCGGTCGCGACGACGAGGGCGGCCTTCGAGAAGGCGCTGGCCGGGATCGAACGCTCGCGGATCGTGATCGAGGTCGGGACCCACTCGCCGTGGGTAAGCCGTCTGCTCGAGGCTCTGGGACACGAGGGGATCGTGGCCAACCCTCGGCGGGTGCGCTCGATCACCCAGAGCGACGAGAAGTGCGACCGGGTCGATGCCGAGCAGCTGGCGCGGCTGGGACGGGCCGACCCGCGGCTGCTGCGCCCGATCCGCCACCGGGGCGAGCAGGCCCAGCGCGACCGGGCGCTGCTCGCGGTGCGCGACGAGCTCGTGCGTCTGCGCACGGCGCTCGTGAACCAGGCCCGCGGGATCGCGAAGGGTCTCGGGCAGCGTCTGCCGCGCTGCGCTGCGGCGAGCTTCGCCCGGCGCATGCGTCGGGAGGGTCTGGAGGGGGTGTTCCCCGGGATGGAGACGCTCGTAGCGACCATCGGGTGGGTGAGCGAGCGTATCGGCGCGCTCGAGCGCGCCATCGAGTCGGTGAGCGCCGAGCGATACCCCGAGACCGAGCTGCTGCGCCAGGTCTCCGGGGTGGGACGGATCACGGCGCTCGCCTACGTGCTCACGATCGAGGACCCCCACCGCTTCCGGCGCAGCCGCACCGTGGGGGCGTACCTCGGGCTGCGACCCCGTCGGCGCCAATCGGGAGACACGGATCCGCTGCTGCGCATCACCAAGGCGGGAGACGTGCTCCTGCGCCGGCTCCTCGTGCAGTCGGCGCACTACCTCCTGGGACCCTTCGGCCCCGATACGAGCCTGCGCCGCTTCGGGCTGAGGCTCGCCGCGCGCGGGGGTCGGGGAGCGAAGAAGAAGGC
>DASRUS010000298.1:0-4372 GCA_035687825.1 Myxococcota bacterium
CGTCGCGCTCGCGCTTCTCCTTGTCGAAGCGCGAGCCCGAGGCGACGTAGACCTCGCAGCCGAGGATCGGCTTCACCCGGGCGGCGCGCGCCTTCTCCTGGAACTCCACCGCCCCGAACAGGTTCCCGTGGTCCGACATGCCGACGGCCGGCATGCCGAGCGCGCGGGCGCGCGCGAAGAGCGGGTCGAGCTGGATGGCGCCGTCGAGGAGCGAGTACTGCGTGTGCAGGTGCAGGTGGACGAAGGGCTTCCCCACGCTCACTCCCACTCGATCGTGGCGGGGGGCTTGGAGGAGACGTCGTACACCACGCGGTTCAGGCCCTTCACCTCGTTCGTGATCCGGCTCGAGATGCGCGCCAGGACCTCGAAGGGGATGCGCGCCCAGTCCGCGGTCATGGCATCCACGGACGTGACCGCGCGGATCGCGACGGCGTTCTCGTAGGTGCGCGCGTCCCCCATCACGCCCACGCTCTGGATCGGCAGGAACACGGCGAAGGCCTGCCAGATGGCGTCGTAGAGGCCCGCGGCGCGGATCTCCTCCACCACGATCGCGTCGGCGCGGCGCAGCATCGCGAGGCGCTCGCGGGTCACCTCGCCGATCACGCGCACCGCGAGGCCGGGCCCGGGGAAGGGGTGGCGCCCCACCAGGCGCTCGGGCAGCCCGAGCCGCCGGCCGAGCTCGCGCACCTCGTCCTTGAAGAGCTCGCGGAGCGGCTCCACGAGGCGCAGCCGCATCCGCTCCGGCAGCCCTCCCACGTTGTGGTGCGTCTTGATCGTGGCCGAGGGGCCGCGCACGGAGACGCTCTCGATCACGTCGGGGTAGAGCGTGCCCTGCACCAGGAAGTCGATCCCGCCCAGGCGCTGGGCCTCCTCCTCGAAGACCTCGATGAAGAGATGGCCGATGATGCGTCGCTTGCGCTCGGGGTCGGTCACCCCGTCGAGCGCGGCGAGGAAGCGCTCGGAGGCGTCCACGGTGACGAGGCGCACCCCGAGGTGCGCGCGGAAGCTCTCCTCCACCTCCTCGCGCTCGCCCTCGCGCAGGAGCCCGTGATCCACCAGGATGCAGGTGAGCCGCTCGCCGAGCGCGCGGTGCACGAGCGCCGCCGCCACTGCGGAGTCCACGCCGCCCGAGAGGCCGCAGACCGCGCGTTCCTCCCCCACCCGCGCGCGCACCGCCGCCACGCTCTCGGCGAGGAACGCCTCCATGGTCCACGAGGCGTCGCAGCCGCAGATCCCGTGCACGAAGTTCGCGAGGATCCGCCGCCCGCCCTCGGTGTGGACCACCTCCGGGTGGAACTGCACGCCCCAGATCGGCCGCGTCGCGTGGCGGATCGCGGCGTAGGGCGAGCCGGGGCTCTTGCCGAGCACGCGGAAGCCCTCGGGCAGGCGCAGCACGCGGTCGCCGTGGCTCATCCACACGCTGAGCTCGGCGCCGGGGAGCCCGGCGAAGAGGGGGTCCTCGCCCTCGAGCTTCACGAGCGCGCGCCCGTACTCGCGCGCCTCGGCCTTCTCCACCACGCCGCCCAACCTTTGGACGAGCCACTGCTCGCCGTAGCAGATGCCGAGCACGGGGACGCCGAGGTCGAGGAGCGCGGGATCCGCGTCGGGCGAGCCCGCGTCCAGCACGCTCGCGGGCCCGCCGGAGAGCACGATGCCCGCCGGCGCGAAGGCCCGCACCCGCTCGAGGGGCAGCGTCGGCGGCTGGATCTCGCAGTAGACGCGCTCCTCCCGGATGCGGCGCGCGATCAGCTGCGTGTACTGCGCGCCGAAGTCCAGGACGAGGATCCGGTCGCGGTGTGAGGCGTCGGACTGCGAAGACATCTCTCTCGCCCAGTCCGGCCGGAGGAGGGCCGGGATCCGTGTGGGGGGGACGGCGATGGGTTGGCGGGTCAATCGACCCAGTAGTTCGGGGCTTCCTTCGTGATGATCACGTCGTGCACGTGGCTCTCGGCGAGCCCCGCCGCGGTGATCTTCAGGAACCGGGCCTTGCTGCGGAGCTCCGCCAGGTTCGGCGCGCCCACGTACCCCATCCCCGAGCGCAGCCCGCCCACGAGCTGATGCACGCTGCTCGAGAGGCTGCCGCGGTACGGCACGCGACCCTCGATGCCCTCGGGCACGAGCTTCGAGGCCTCGCGCACGTCCGCTTGGAAGTAGCGGTCGCGGCTCCCGTCGAGCATCGCGCCGATGGATCCCATGCCGCGGTAGACCTTGTACGAGCGGCCCTGGTAGAGCACCACCTCGCCCGGGCTCTCGTCGGTGCCCGCGAAGAGCGAGCCGATCATGACCGTGCGCGCCCCTCCCGCGAGCGCCTTCACCACGTCGCCGGAGTACTTGATGCCGCCGTCGGCGACGACCGGGACGCCGTGGCGGTTCGCCACCTGGCTCGCGTCGAGGATCGCGGTGAACTGGGGCACGCCCACCCCCGCCACCACGCGCGTCGTGCAGATCGAGCCCGGGCCCACGCCCACCTTCACGCCCGACACGCCGGCCTTGATGAGCGCCTCGGTGCCCTCCCCCGTCGCCACGTTGCCGCCGACGAGCGGGACGGCGGGGAAGCAGCGGCGCAGCTCGCCGATCATCTCCAGCACCCCCGCGGAGTGGCCGTGCGCCGTGTCCACCACGAGCACGTCCACGCCCGCGTCCACGAGCGCCTGGGCGCGCTCCACCGCCTCGCGTCCCACGCCCACCGCGGCCCCGCAGCGCAGCCGCCCGAGCGCGTCCTTGGAGGCGTTCGGGAAGCGGCCGGCCTTCTCGATGTCCTTGATCGTGATGAGGCCGCGCAGGTTGCCCTGGGCGTCCACCACGAGGAGCTTCTCGATCCGGTGCTGGTGCAGGAGCTCCTTGGCCCGCTCCATGGTCGTGCCGGGCGGGACGCTCACCAGGTTCTCGCTCGTCATCACGCTCGAGATCTCCTGGGTCGTGTCCCTCACGAAGCGCAGGTCGCGGTTCGTGAGGATCCCCACCGCCTTGCCTTCGCGCGTCACGGGAACGCCCGAGATCTTGTACTTCGCCATCACCTCGAGCGCTTCGTAGATGCGCTGCTCGGGGCGCATGGTGATCGGGTCCGCGATCATCCCCGACTCGGAGCGCTTGACCGTGTCCACCTGCCCGGCCTGCGTCTCCACGGGCAGGTTGCGGTGGACGATCCCGATCCCCCCGTGCTGGGCCATGCAGATCGCGGTCTCGTGCTCGGTGACCGTGTCCATGGCCGCCGAGACGAGCGGGATGTGGAGCGTGATCTCGCGGGTGAGCTCGGTGCGTAGATCGACGTCGCGGGGCTGGGCCTCGGAGCCACCGGGCACGAGCAGGACGTCGTCGAAGGTTAGACCCTCGCGTAGACGACTCTCGTCCCTCTCGCTCATTGCGGCGGCGGGCCCCCATCTGCGCAGTGCGCGGAGTCTAGGGATCGCGGGGCTTCGGGTCAACCGCCGCGGCCGCGACGGAGTCGAGCGCCGCGCGCGCCGCCTCCGCGATCTGCGCAGCCAGGGCCTCGAGCAGCCGGCACGCGGCGCGCGGGGCGTCCACGACGAGCCGGCGGAACGCGGAGCGGTCGAGCTCGAGGACACGCGTGGGCTCGAGCGTGGTGCAGGTGGCCTCGCGCGCCCCGGGCGTGACGAGCGCCGCGGCGCCGACGCACGCCCCCGCGCCGAGGGTTCCGACCGTGCCGACGCGCCGCCGCTCGACCTTGAGCGTGCCGCTCGCCACGAAGAGGACCGAGCTCGCGTCGTCGCCCTCCTCGAACAGGATCGACCCGGGCGGCAGGCGGTGCTCCTCGAGGAACTCCGCGACGATCGCGCGCTCGTCGGGGTCGAGCTCCGCGAGGAGCGCGAGCTTGGGCAGCGCTTCGCGCATCACGGGATCATCCGGTGAAAGAGCTCGCGCAGGGCCGCCGATGCGTCCGCTCCCTCGCGCGGCACGCCGAGGACCGCGCCCTCGCCCTCGAGCCCGAGCCGCTGCGCGGCGCGCGCGCCCGCCCCCGGATCGACCTCTCCCGGCGCGAAGATCACGTGCAGCGTGCGAGCCCGGGGGAGCTCCCGCAGCCGGCGCGAGGGCGACTCCACCGCGGCGATGGCCTCGGGCGAGCCCGCCCCGAGCAGAACGACGTTTGCGAGGGCGCCGCGGCCGGCCAGGGGCCAGAGGGGCGCGTGCTCCGGGGCGGCGGGGAGGTGGACGAGCTCGATCCCGAGGGAATCGTCCACGGCGAGCCGGCCCAGGGAGACCAGGTCCCCGGCGCCGAGGCTGCGCGCCGCCGGGGCCACGCGCGCGCCGGGCAGCTCGGCGACGAGGCGCACGAGCTCCCGGGTGGCTTCCAGGTCCGCGGAGACGATCACCAGCTTCGCGTCCACACCCGCGGCGACCCGCGGCCCGCCTC
>DASRUS010000299.1:0-2768 GCA_035687825.1 Myxococcota bacterium
CGGGCGGTCGTAGGGGAGCTCGCGCTCCGCCCCGATCCACACGAGCCTGCCCTCGTAGCCGTGCGAGCGCAGCGCCTCGACGGTGCGCAGGCCGGCGAGGGAAGCGCCGACCACGACGACGCTCTCGAGCCGCATCGGGCGGTGAGCGTAGCGTCAACACCGTCCCCGATCGCAACGGCGCGGCGGCTACTCTCCCTCCAGCGGCTGCGTCGGGTAGCCCGGCTTGCCCGCGGCCTCCCACTCCTTGTAGAGCTCGAAGAACTGCGGGCCCATGGGATTGATCCCGCGGATCGGCATCGAGCCGCGCCGGATCGTCCAGTCGTGGGGCGAGAGCTCCCCCGCGCGCAGGAAGTGGCGCTCCGCGGCCTCCGTGCGTCCGCGCTGGTGCAGGTGCCAGGCGAGCGTGAAGTGGGCGCGCGCGAGCTGCTCCTCCGCGCTCGGCAGCCGCTGCTGCGCGCGGGCGTCGGAGTCGGCGAGCGCACCGCGCCCGTCGCGGACCCACGCCCGCAGCGCGGCGAGGAAGGGCGCCGACTTCTTGCCGTGGAACGCCGTGAACGTGTCCGTCCCGAACTGCGCGTCGTTCGGCCGGACGATGCGGCCCCGCTCGTCGATCCACACGACCGTGGGCACGTTGATCATCCCGTAGAGATCCGCCACCACGTGCTCCGGGTCCACGAGGGTCGGGTGCGTGGGATGCGCGCGCTCGACGTAGGGGCGCGCGTCGTCCGCCGAGCGGTCGAGCGCCACGGTGATCGGGACGAAGCCGTGGGGACCGAGCTCTTCGTACAGCGCCTGCCAGACCGGCAGGTCCTCGCGGCAGCCTCACCAGGACGCGTAGGCGATGAGCAGCACCTTCTTGCCGCGCTGATCCGAGAGGCGGTGGAGCCTCCCCGCGAGGTCGGGGAGCTCGAAGTCCGGCGCCTCGAGGCTCGCGAGCCGGCCGCAACGCTCCGCGGAGCTCGCGCCGAGCACGGCGACGCGCTCCTCGCGGTCGAGGGCGAGAGGAAGCCCGAGCGTCTCGGCGAGGGTCTCGAGATCGACCCCTCCCTCGGCGGCCAAGCCCGCGCGGTCGCGCACGGGGACGCAGACCGGGCCCTTGCAGAGGCCCTGGGGCGCGAGCTTCCAGCCGAACGCGCGCTCCACGTCGGCCTCCGCGACGCGGACCCTGCCCTCCGCGAGCCGGGCCTCGACCGGCGTCGCGCGCCCTCCCTCGATCAGCGTGAACGCCTCGCCGGCCATGGATCCTCGCGTGCGACGGCTCTACTCGGTGCGCTGCGGCGCCGCTGCGGACTCGACGCGCTTCCCGCGCAGCGTCGTGCGCGTGGGCCGATAGTCCTCGCCGGACTCCCCCTTGCTCTGGATGTGGAGCACGATCGTCCCGTCGGGCTGGATCCCGCCTTCCACCGTCGAGACGATGCGTGTGCTCGTCATGCGCGGCACGAACGCGAAATCCGGGTCCACGCCGGGGACCCCGGCCACCACGAGCTGGGTGCGCGCCTCCCCGGTGATCTTGCTGCCCTCCACCGTGCCCTCGCCCTCGCCGATCACGTCGGTCTCGAGCGCGGCGCCGTCCGGCGTCGGGAACATCGTCGACATGGTGAAGGTGGACGAGTAGCGCCCGCCGTCCTGATTCAGGATCACCGTGCCCGAGATGCTGCGCTTGTGCTCCTCGCGCCCCGTCTCGACCGTCTCCCCCTCCACCGCCCACCTGCCTCCGATCGCCGCGGGCTCCGTCGAAGCGGCGTCCGTCGCGGAGGTCTCGGGCTCGGCGCCGCAGGCGAGCGCGGCGAAGGAGAGCGCCAGGAGAAGTCGGGTCGCGTCACGAGACATGCGGGCGTGCCTCCGTCTGCACACGCTCGCAGTGTACCCTCGGCACGCGCCCGGAGGGAACCTCCGAGTGCGCACCCCCCGGGGTCTCGGTGAACGTCCGGCTTCGGGCTGAGGGCTTTCGCCCCACGGTCGGGTCGGGTCGCCCCCGAGAGCCGCGTCGTTCCCGAGCGCTCGCTCACGCGGCCCGGGCCGACCAGAAGGTCCGCACCCGGTCCACGGCGAGGCCGAGCCCGAGCAGGGCCGAGACGGCGCCCACCGCGATGCCCAGGAAGGGGATCGCGTGCCCGACGAGCACGATCCCGTAGCCGACGAGAAGCGCGCGTCCGAAGGAGCCGAGGCGCGGCGCGGGGCGGAGCAGCGCTCGGCCGACGAGCGCGCCCACCAGGATGTCGGCGGCGTAGAGCGCGGCCAGGAACGCGAAGAGCGCGAGCACCGCGACGGGGATGCCCACCAGGGTGAGCGCGAGGAGCACGATCGCGATGGGCGTGGCGACGAGGGCCAGGAACCCCCAGCCGGCGGTGCGGAAGAAGTCGCCCGCGCTCTGGACGTCTGCGTCGAAGAGCCGCGGTACCAGGGCGTAGAGGAGGAGGCCGAACAGGAAGCCGGCCGCGAACTGGATCACGAAGAAGACGTAGAACCTCGGCCGCTGCCAGTGCGCGAGGTAGCCGTGTGCGTCGCGGATCGAGCTCGTGCGCGCCTCGCCCGCGACGCTCGCTCCCTCGGCGACCTGCACGGACTCGCCCTCGGGCAGGAAGGCCCTCACGTCGCCGCCGACCCGCGCCCCGCCAAGGATCTGAACGCGCTCGGCGCGCGCCTCGACGTGGCGGCCCACGGAGCCGCGCACCTCCACGGTCTCGCAGAAGCACGCCACGTCGCGCGCCAGCTCGCCCTCGAGGATCACGTTCTCCGCGGCGAGGTTCGCGTCGGCGTGCAGCCGG
>DASRUS010000300.1:0-10320 GCA_035687825.1 Myxococcota bacterium
GACGGCGTGAGGACGCGCAGCGCCGAGGTCGTCTCGCGCCAGAAGGCCTGCACCTCGTCGAGGGCGCGCTCCACCGCGCCGGGCTCACGCTGGCGCGCCACGATCTCCCGGGCCGCCGCAGGGCTCGGCGCCTCGCCGAGAAGGAAGCTGCACTCCACGGTCTCGCCGCGCGCGATCCGCAGGCGCACCTGGAGCCCCGCGCACGGGTCGAGCCCCGCGCCCGTGCGACCGTCGAGGAGCGCCTCGCCGCGCAGCGCCGCGGGCCGCTCGAGGGAGCCGTGGCGTCCCAGGAAGGCCGCGCGATCGCCCGTGAAGCGGACCGGGTCCGCGCCCGGGGGCGGCGCCGCGGCGGCGAACACGACGCGCTCGCCGCAGTCGTCCTCGAGCCGGTTGCGGGCGAGGAGCAGCCGCGCCCCCTCGTCGAGCTCCGTCGCGACGAAGCGCGCGATCCGCTCCGAGGCCGAGCCCATCACGAGGCGCGCGAAGGAGAAGACGGAGACGTGGCGCGCGCGGCCGCTCCGATTGGTGAGGCGGACCCGCGCGATCTTCACCGGGTCGCGGCGCGGGACGAAGAGGACCAACTCCTGCTCGAGCCCCCGGCTCGCGTGACGCGAGCGCGTGTAGCCGAAGCCGTGGCGCACCTCGTACGGCTCCGCGTCGGGGGCGGGGCCGGGGAGCGGGGACCAGCCGGCGCCGTCCTCCTCGTCGCGAAGCCAGAGCGCCTCGCCGTGGGGATCGAGGATCGGGTCGTTCGCCCAGGGCGTGAGGCGGTTCTCGCGGCTGTTCTGGCTCCAGGTGTACCCCGCGCCGCTCTCGCTCACGAGGCAGCCGAAGCGCTCGTTGGCGACGACGTTGATCCACGGCATGGGCGGTCGCGGCGCGCTCGCGTCCCCGGGAACCTCGATCCGGTACTCGCTCCCGCCCCTCGCGAAGCCGCCGCAGCCGTTGTCGAAGAGGAGCTCGACGCGCGCGTCCTCGTGGGACGCCGGGGGCGCGTCGGCGGAGCCCGGCCGCTCCCGCGGCGGCTCGAGGCTCGCCGGGCTCGGTGCCCGGGCCAGGCGATCTTCGCGCGACGCACCCTCGAGCGCGGGGAGCGAGCCCTCGATCACGGCGTGCGCGAAGGCCAGGGCCGCGGGGCGTTGCGCCGGCGGGATCTCGCGCAGCTCGCGGAGATCCACGTCGCAGCCGAGCGCGGACCAGTACGCCCGGGCGGCGCCGAGCTCGGCCAGCAGATCCTCCGCGCTGCGGTCCTCGGCGCCCACCACCACGAGGGGTCGCTCGGGATCGACGCCGAGCTCGCGGAGCTCCGCGAGCCGGAGCACGCTTCGCTCCGCGACCGCGCGCGCGGAGCGAAGGCGCGGATCTTCGTAGACGAGCGCGCCGAGGAGCTCCTGGAGGTACTCGGCCCGCGCCTCGTCGAGGCCGGCCTCGCGGATCCGCTCGCGCTCCCGCGCTCCGGCTTCCGCGAAGCGGGCGTCGAGCCCGCCGAGATCCGCATGCCGCCCGGCGAAGTCGAGGGCGGCGTCGCGATCGGGCGCCACGCCGAGCACGAGCGCCAGCTCGGCTTCGCCGCCCGGGGGAAGCTCGACCCACCGGCGCAGGGCGAGCACGGGATCGAGGACGCTCCCGAAGGAGCCACTCAGCGCCGCCCTCGTCGCGAGCGCCTCCGGTCGAGACGGGCTTCGCCCGCGCCCGAGGAAGCGCGCGCGATCGGTCTCCCACTCGAGGGGCCCGGCTCCGGCGAGCACGCACCAGAGCGTGGGCCAGCGCTCCTCGTTCGCGCGCGGCCGGCGCCGTGCGAGGAGGGCGCTGCGCTCTGGGTCGAAGGCGGTCTCGACGAAGAGCTTCGAGAAGGCGGGGTGCGCAGCAGCCGCGGCCGGGAGATCGAGGACGATGGTCGCGCAGCTCGTCACCTCGATCCGGCGCGGGCGGCGCGAGCGGTTCACGAGGCGGATGCGCCGGATCTCGCAGTCGTCCTCCGACGCCACGCAGAGCTCGACCTTTGCATCGATCTCGAGGTCCGTGCGCTCGATCGTCACGCGACCGGGCTCGTGGCGCGCCGCGTAGCGGTCCGCGGGCGCCTGCACGGGCTGGTGTCCGAGCGACCAGGTCTGGCCCGCGTCGAGGTCGCGCAGGTACACGAAGACGCCGTCGGCGTCCTGCGTGCGGTCCGGCCGCCACGCCGTGAGCTGGATCCCGGCGCAGCTCGAGCATCCCGTCCCCGCCCCCGTCACGCAGAGCGTGTAGCGCCCGTTCGAGAGGAAGCGCGCGTGCGGCGCAGGATCGTCGAGGCGCTCCAGGGGCGGCAGCGCAGGCAGCTCTCGCACGGCGTCAGTACCGAAGCACCACGCGGGCCGGGACCTCGCGGATCGTCGCCGAGCGTCCGCCGGGCCCCGGGATCGGCTTCCCGTTCACGGTCGCGGATCGCAGCGCTCCCGGGAGCGGCGGCTCGAGCACGATGCCGCCGGGCGGAAGCTCGAGGCCGCCCCGGATCTCGAAGCGGAGCGTGCGCTCGTCGGTGGCGGAAAGCTCGTAGTCGAGCGCGCCCCAGTACGTGGGGAGGCCGCGCACGCGGATGGGTGCCCCGCCCGCCAGCCACTCGGAGGGCACGCCCGCGGCGAGGACGAGCGCCTCGTCGGCCTCGCGCTCGTACGCGAAGAGCGAGCGCAGCGCCCGCAGGTACGTCGAGGCCACCCAGCCGTGGGGCATGTCGCCCACGAACATCGGGTTCGCGGGCTCGCTCCACACGATCTCCGCCCACTGGTTCCAGGCCGCCGGGCGGCGGCCGGCGAAGAGGAAGTCGAGCGCGCGGAGCGCGCTCTCCCGCTCGCCCAGCTGGACGAGGGCCTCGACGTTGCGGAGCTCGTAGGGGGCGTAGTTCTCCCAGCTGGCGCGGCCCTCGCGGCGCGCGTCCACCTCCGCCACCCAGCGATCGAAGGTTCGCTCGAGCGCGGCCTCCGGCAGGAGCGCGCGCGCGCCGACGGGTGCGATGGCGGCGGCGGTCGCCGTGGGGTCGAAGTCGCCGAGCTCGACGGAGGCGGGGACCGTGTCGAGCCCGTGCAGCTCCATCGTCGCGACGATGGAGGCCCCGAGATCGCGCGCGAACTCGTCGCGCAGCGCGGCGAAGCGCGCGGCGTTCTCCGCGTCGCCCACGAGCTGCGCCATCGCCGCGGCGTCCTCGAAGCCGCGCAGGGCGAAGAAGTCGTCCCAGTAGGAGTGCACGGGGTTCTGCCAGTAGCCCTCGTGGCTGATGGACTCCGGGAGGATCCCATGGTAGGCGCGCTTCTCGGGCGCGCGGTACGCGCCGGTCAGGCGCTCGCGGCGCAGCGAGTCGAGATACTCCACGGCGCGCACCACGCGCGGCCACATCTCGCGCAGGAAGGCGTCGTCGCGCGTGAAGCGGTGGACCTGCCGAACGGCGAAGACGAACTCGCCGTGGCTGTCGTGCTCCGGCGCGCTGTCGGCGCCGCGCTCGTCCACGCAGCAGGGGACGTAGCCGTCCTCCCGCTGGAAGCCCGCGAACCAGCGCACGAACTCGCGCGGCTCCCGCGTGAAGCCCCAGCCGAGGAGGGCGCTCGTCTCGAAGGAGCCGTCGCGGATCCAGGACCGCGCGTAGTTGCGCGAGCCGGGCTGGAGCTTCGGGCCGTCGCGGTTGATCAGCACGTGGGCGAGGGCCGTCTTCGCCGTGCGCGCGAGGGGCTCGGCCGCGGGCGGAAGCTCGAGGACCACGCGGGAGAGCATCGCACGCCAGCGCGCCGCGCTGGCGTCGAGCCGGGCCTGGACGAACGCCTGGACGGCGTCGGGGGAGGCAGCCTCGGCCGGCAGCGCGCCGGGTCCGTGGAAGGGCGCGGCGACGTGCACGGTCGCGCTCGCGCCGGGCGCGAGCTCGAACGCGTACTCGAGGGCGCCCGAGGCGAAGCCCGCGGGGTCGTGCAGGCGCGCGCTCGGGGGCAGGCGGCCCTCGCGGAGCCAGTCGGTGATGGGACCCTCCTCGAAGCGCGCGGCGCCGAAGCCGCCTGGCGGCGTGAGGGAGACCACGAGCTTCTCGCCGTTCACGCGCACGACGCGGCCGTCGCGCTCGAGGTCGCGGACCGCCGTCGGGCCCCCCGCGATGTTGAGCGACTGCCAGGGAGGGCTCACCTGGAACGGGCGGATCGCGAGGAAGAGGGTCGCGCGCGTGGCGTCGGCGCCAACGTTCTGGATCCGGTAGCTCGCGTGGAGCGTGGAGGCGCCGGCGTCGCCGGCGGCGAACGCGGTGATCTCGAGGGCGAGGCCCGGGGTGCGCCACGTGACGGTCGGGATGGGGAGCCAGCCCTCGGCGAGCTCGAAGCTCAGCTCCGCGTCGGCCCAGGTGACGAGCGCCCCGTTCGCCCGCAGGAAGGGCTCGACGGAGAAGGAGCCGTCGTCCACCTCGATCATGCCCTCTTCGTTGACGAGGGCCTCCTTCTCGTCGTCCGGGGCGCCCACGATCGTCCAGTAGGTCTGGCGGCCGAGGAAGTACTTGGGATACGCGCCCGGCGGAGCTCCCCGCGCCAGGGACGTGAACACGTCCGTGAGCGTCGGGTGCGTCGCCTCGGTCTCGAGCGCGACCCGCTCGGCGCACGCGGCGGCGAGGAGCCCGCAGGCGACGATCGCGGCGCTGCTACTCCCGGAGCGCACCGCTCACGATGCCTTCGATGTAGTGGCGCTGGAGCGCGAAGAAGAGCACGACCACCGGCGCCACGGTCAGCACGCTGCCCGCCATCATGAGCTCCACGTCCTGTACGTGCTCGCCGAGCAGGTTCGCGAGCGCCACGGGCAGCGTGTACATCGAGTCGTCGGTGAGCACCACGAGGGGCCACAGGAAGTCGTTCCAGGTGCCCATGAAGGTCAGCACGCCGAGGGTGAGGAGCACCGGGCGGCACATGGGGAGCACGATGGAGCGGTAGATGCGGAGCTCCCCCGCGCCGTCGACGCGCGCGGCGTCCAGCAGCGCGTCGGGGATCGAGAGCGCGTACTGGCGCACCAGGAAGATCCCGAAGATGCTCGCCATCCCCGGGATCACCACTCCCGCCCAGGTGTTCACGAGGCCGAGCTGCTTCAGCAGCAGGAAGAGCGGCAGCATGGCCACCTGCGCGGGCACGAGGAGCCCGGCGAGGAGCGCCCGGAAGAGCGCGTCGCGCCCCGCGAAGCGGAGCTTCGCGAACGCGTAGCCGGCCATGGAGTTCACGACGAGCGCGATGGCGGTCGTGGTCGTGGCGAGGAGCGCGCTCGTCGCGAGGTGCCGTGCGACGGAGAGGCGCGTGAAGAGGGCCTCGTAGTGCTCGAGGGTGAGGGAGCGCGGGACGAGGCGCGGGGGCACCGCGCTGGCCTCGCCCGCGGGCGAGAGCGACGCCAGCACCATCCACGCCAGGGGGAAGAGCACGAGGGCGGCGCAGACGCCCAGCACGAGGTGGAGGAGGACGCGGCGCATCACGAGCGCCGCCCGTCCGCGATCTCCAGGGGCCGGAGCCGGAGCTGGAGCGCGGTCAGCCCGAGGATGATCGCGAAGAGCACCATGGCGATCGCCGCGGCCTGGCCCAGGTTCCACCAGCGGAAGCCCTGCTGGTACATGAGGAGCACGATGCTGAGCGTGCGGTTCGAGGGCCCGCCCTGCGTCATCACGTACGGCTCCGCGAAGAGCTGGAGGTAGCCGATCCCCGTGACGATCACGACGAAGACGCTGGTCGGCGCGAGCATGGGGAGCGTCACGCGCCGGAACGTCTGCCAGTCGCTGGCGCCGTCGATGCGTGCCGCCTCGTAGAGGCGCTCGGGGATCGCCTGGAGGCCCGCGAGGAAGATCACCATGTTGAAGCCGAAGTTCTTCCACACGGCCATCAGGATCAAGGAGGGCATGGCCCAGGCGGGATCGCCGAGCCAGTCGATGGGGCCGATCCCGAGCCCGCCGAGGGCGAAGTTCAGGAGCCCGTGGCGCGGGTGGTAGAGGTAGCGCCACACCACGGCGACGGCGACGAGCGTCGTCACCACGGGCAGGAAGAAGATCGTCCGGAACAGACGTTTCGCACGGACGAGGCGCGCGTTCACGAGGAGCGCCGCGGCGAGGGAGACGCCGACGGAGAGCGGTCCGCCCACGAGGACGAAGTAGAACGTGTTGGCGAGGGCCCGCCCGAAGAGGGGATCGCGCAGGAGCGCGGCGTAGTTCGCGAGGCCGACGAAGCGGAGCTGGTCGAAGCTCGCGAGGGCGTAGAGGTCGAAGTCCGTGAAGCCGAGCAGCACCGAAGCCGCGACGGGCAGGACGAAGAAGACGCCGAGGGCGAAGAGCGCCGGCGCGAGCAGCCAGAAGGCGGGCCCGGGTAGCCACCGCCGGGCGCCGCTCAGCGGCGGGTGCGGTCCAGCAGCCAACGCCGTTTCTCCAGGATGTCGTCCACCTCCGCGTCGAGCCGCGCCAGCGCCTCGTCCACCGACTCCTCGCCGCGCACCGCGGCCTCCGTGTGGCGCACGATCGCCTGCGCGATGCGCTCCCACTCGGGGATCTTCGGCGTCGCCCGGACGTGCTGCAACTGGGCGAAGAACGACCCGGCCCGGGGATCCCGCGCCAGCGCCGGATCCGCCCAGGCGTCCGCGCGGGCGGGCAGGTCGCCCGAGAGGGAGTGGAACTCCAGCTGCCGCGCGGGATCCGCGAGGTGCTCGACGAGCCGCCACGCCGCCTGCTTGCGCCGCGAGCCGCGGTGGATCGCGAGGCTCGCGCCGCCCGCGAGCGAGACGCCGGGGCGGTCTGCGTCCGGCCCGGGCAGCGGCGCGGTGGCCCAGCTTCCGCGCAGCGCCGGCGGGAGCCTCCGCTCGAGCTCGCCCAGGTTCCAGGGCCCGCCGATCCAGCTCGCGAACCAGCCCGCGGCGAAGTCCTGGTAGAGGTTCGCGACCTGCGCTCCCCGCGCGCCGGGGGCGAGCCCGCGCCGGAAGAGCTCGAGATGGAAGACGAAGGCCTCGCGGAACGCGGGGCTCCGGAAGTTCCCGTAGCGATCGCCCTCGCGCAGCAGCTCGGCGCCGCGTTGGAGGGCGAAGATCACGAGCGGCTCCCACTCCGCGAGGGGGAGCAGGATCGCGAAGCGGTCGGGGCCGACGTGCGCCTTCACGCGCCCGAGCGCGTCGAGCCACGCGTCCCAGGTGCGTGGCGGCGACGCGACGCCGGCCTGCGCGAAGAGGTCCGCGCGGTAGAAGAGCAGGCGCGTGTCCACGTACCAGGGGATGCCCCAGGTCGCGCCCTCGATCACGTTCGCGTCGAGGATCCCGGGGAAGAAGTCCTCGGGGCGAAGCCGGTCCGACGCCGCGATCTTTGTATCGAGGCGCTCGAGCGCGCCGAGCGCCACGAACTCCGGAACCCAGGTGTTCCCGAGCTGGAAGACGTCGGGCATCGAGTCGCCCACGTACGCCGTGAGGAGCTTCTCGTGCGCCGCGCTCCAGGGGATCTGCTGCACGCGGACGCGCAGGCCCGGGTGGGCCCGCTCGAAGCCGGGCACGAGCGCCTGCACCACCTCGCCCTCGCGCCCCATCGCCCAGAGCTCCACCACGGCGTCGTCGCGCCCGGACCGGCAGGAGCCGAGCAGCAAGGCGGCAACGGTGAGGCAGCCGAGATGGAGTCCGGCGGACATGGGCGGAGTGGTATCCTAACCGCATGTCCTCCGCGTCCCGCTGGCGTCTCGCCCTCTCGACCCCGCTCCTCCTCCTCGCCGGTCTCTGGCTCGGCTGCGCGAGCTCGTCCCACGACTACGACGACCAGGACGGGCGCTACCGGCGCGATCCCTACTACGACCCGGACTACGGATCCCCCGGGTACTACCCCGCGTACCCGTCCCGCCGCGGGGACTACGAGCATCCCCTCGAGCATCACCAGGAGGTCGAGAAGCGCGCGCTCGAACGCGAGCAAGAGCGCGAGCGCGAGGCGCTGCGGCGCGGGCAGAAGGACGAGCGCCGCGAGCAGAAGCAGGCGGGGGAATGGGACAAGACGGACAAGCAGGAGCAGAAGTCCGAGCGCAAGGAGCAGAATCGCGAGCAGGAGGGCGAGGATCGCACGCTGAAGAAGCACCAGCGGAACGAGTGGGAGGACTGGTACGACGGCCGCCGCCGCTGATCCGCGCCGCTTCCTCTCAGGCGATCGGATTGCGGAACCCCAGCAGCCGGTTCATCGTCCGGATCATCAGCGGATTCAGGAACAGGAAGCGCAGCTTCCAGATCGGCGAGTGGCAGTCCTCGGGGCGGAGCTTGCCGTCCAGGAGCTCACCGCACGCCTCGCCCGCGTAGCCCGCGAGCGTGTTCAGGATGCGCTCGCCGACCTCCGCGGAGGCGCCCCCCGGCGCGCCGGAGTACGTGTTCTCGGTGAAGAAGCGCAGCCCGGCCCGATAGGAGCGCAGCATCTCGAAGAAGCGGCGCGGATCGCCGCGCCCCGCCTTCGGGCGGGCCTCGCCGTTCGCCTCGAGCCAGCTGTCCACCGTGAGGCGCGGGAGCTGCTTGTAGTCGGGGTCGATCCAGTCGCCGTGGAGGGCGAGGAGCTGACTCGTCTCGATGAAGCCGCCGTGGGTGTCGCCCGCGAGATCCGCCTGATTCACCCCCGGCAGCCTCCCGAGCACGTCGTCGAGGTTCGAGGTCCCGTTCGTGAGCCGGCTGATGAGGAGCGAGAACACCGAGATCATGCGCGTCCCGTAGCGGCGGTTCGCGCGCTCGCAGGCCTTCTCGATGGAGAGGAAGTGGCGGGGTCCGCCGTGGAAGTTCGAGATGAAGACGTCGCGCAGGCCCTGGGCGCCGAGCGTGCGGCCGAGATCGGTGAGCACCGTGACGGTCGTGCTCGGATCGAAGTGGAGCGAGCCCGGCTGCGGCACCACGTCGCTGGCGGTGTAGATCATGGGGAGCTTCAGGAAGACGCGGTCCTGGTGACGCTCGGGGAGGAAGCGCAGCATGCGCTCGGCGAGCCCCTCGCCCTCGAGGGCGTCGGCGCCGAGGGGGAGGTGCGGCCCGTGCACCTCCATCGGCGAGCAGGTCACGAGCACGACGCACTTCTCGCGGTCGAGCGAGTCGAAGGCCTTCTTGGTCAGGGTCTCCCAGCGGACGAGGCGCGGCTGCGGCACGGCGGATCTCCTTCGGTGCCGGAGGGTGGATTTTTCTTGGGCGTCGGGCAAGCTGCGGCCTGCGCGGACCAGCGGAGCGGAGTTTGATCCAGGGCCACGTCGAAGCGGAGTTCTGGCCGGTCGCCCACAGCGCCTTCACCGCGGGGGGCCGCCTCGCCACGGGCTTCGGCCACTTCGGCTACGGGGGCTCCGGCGCATGGGCGGATCCGCGCTCCTGGCCGCGCGCAACCGGTAGCCCGAGGCGAGGACCGCTACACCGTCGCCTGGTGGAGCTGCCGCTTCAGCCGATGGATCTTGCGCCGCACCCGCTTGAGCGCGACCCCGTCGTGCGCCGAGATCGCCTCGTCGCGCTTCGCCTTGAGCGTGCGGATGCTCTGCTTGATCGATCCCTTGTCGATGCCCGCCGCCACGTGATGCGCGTGCATCTCGATGCCCTGATGACGGCAGATCGCCTCGAGCACCTGCTCCTTGCGCATCTGCGTGTAGCCGGTGAGGCCCTCGAGACCCGCGGCAATCTCGCGGAGCTCGGCGACCGTCTTGTGCTTGAGCTCGTGATAGTCCATGCCAACCTCTCGAACGGACTCTCGAACGGACCGGGGTCCAGCCGCCGGAGTCCGTGTACGCGACGATTGTACCGCTGGGAGCCGCCTGGATCACGGGCGAGGAGTTCGTGGAGCGCCGACCGCCGCCCCCGCGGCTTCCCCAGGCCGATGATCATCGCCGAGGCATCACCGTGACCGCGATCGCGTCGTGATCCGAGAGGGCCGCGCCCGCGGCGTCGACGGCGGGGATCACCGCGGGATCCGAGGCAGAGAGGCCGCGCGCGAAGAACCAGTCGAGCTTCAGCGTACCCCGCGCCGAGGGCGGCGGCTCGCGCCGCCGCTCGGTGGATTCCTCCGCGTTGCCGTGCCGCCAGTCGAAGCCCGCGCGCTCTGCCGCGGCGAAGAGCGGCTCGTGGCGCACGGGGCGCGCGAGGCGCCCGGGATCCTCCTCGAGCGCCCGACGCAGCCACTCGCGATCGCGGAAATGGCGCCGGCCGAGGCTGTGCGAGTTCACGTCGCCGCCCACCAGGGCGGGCGCTCCGGGAGCGTAGTCGTCGAGGGCGGCGAGAAGATTGCCCATCTGCTCAGCGCGGAACGAAGGATCGGCGTGGCTCTCCAGGTGGACCGACGCGAGGGCCAGCTCCGCTCCGGCCACGCGGAGCTTCGCCAGCACCGCGATG
>DASRUS010000301.1:0-11035 GCA_035687825.1 Myxococcota bacterium
CTCGACGATGTGGCAGTGCCAGACGTACTGGCCGGGCAGGTCGAAGAGCGCCTTCACCCGCGTGATCTCCCCCGGGTAGGCGATCACCGTGTCCTTCGTGCCCGTCTCCCAGGCCTCGGGTAGCCGGACCGCTCCGTCGGATCCAACCCGGTTGACGACCTCGAACTGCACCTCGTGGATGTGGATCGGGTGGGCGTCCTCGGTGAAGTTGTAGAGCTCCCAGACCTCGGTGGCGCCGAGGGCCGGGTTCTCGGTGATGGGGTCGGCCCATTCCAATGCAACGCCCGACGGCGTTCCGAGCGCATCGAAGCTCACCGTGCCGAGCAGAGCCGCCCTCGGACCGATCGGCAGGCGCGCCGAATCCTCCTCATTGAGCGAGACCTGACGCGTCACGCTCGCCGGACCGAGAGGTGTCCTCTGAGGCAGCACCAGCTGGGCCGGCGGCGTGCTGCGGTCCCGGCTCGTCAGCGGCACCACCCGGAGGAGCATCACCTGGCCCGTGGTGTCCGGATCCGCCACGGGGAAGTCGACTCCCGGGACACCTCCGCCGAAGGGCTCGTCCGGGCCGACGTTCGCGAGCAGGATCTCCGTGCCGACCGGCATCCCCGTGAAGTCGACGATCACATCCGCCCGCTCGGCCGGCGACATGAGCAGTCGGGGCAGCTCGACGGGGGCGGGCAGGAAGCCGCCCTCGGCGCCGATCTGCCAGAAGCTCAGATCCGGATCACTGAACTTCAGGATCAGGAACCGGGAGTTGCACCCGTTCAGGAAACGGAAGCGGTAGCGGCGCGGCTCCACCTCGAGGAAGGGCCAGGTCCGTCCGTTCACCACCATCGCGTTGCCGAAGAACTCCGGGTTCCAGATCGGTGAGATGTCGCTGCTCGGGGTGGGGATGTAGGGCCCCTTGAAGCCATCGAAGAACTCACGCGTGTCCGGGTAGAAGAGGGAACCGTCGTCGTTGAACGAGCGGTCCTGGATGGCGAGCGGGATCTCGTAGTACCTCGTTCCCGGCGGGTCGCCGAGCGCGGGGGCGGGTCCGGGCAGCTTTCCCTTCACGGCGTCCCCCGGGCCACCGCGCAGGAGGTAGAAGCCTGCGGGCCCTGCGTAGACGTTCGCTCGCGTCATGCCGAGCGTGTGGTCGTGGTACCAGAGCGTGGCCGCCTGCTGGTCGTTCGGATACTGGAAGGTCGCCGAACCGCGGGCCCACGCGACTCCCCTCTCGGCGAGGAACTCCTGCTTGAAGGTGTCGTACCAGGTGCCCACGCGGGCGTAGCCGCTCGGGATGTCGTTCGCCGCAGGCAGATACCACGCCTCGGCGTAGCCGTCGCTCTCGTCGGTCGTGTGCGCCCCGTGCACGTGAGTGACGATGGGAACCGGGCCCAGGTAGGGGTTCGGATCCAGGCCGCGCATGTCGCGTCCGGCCGTGCCACCCGGTGGGTTCGCCCAGTGCAGCGTCTGGTCCACGGGCAGGAGGTGGGGGAGGAAGTTCCCCTGCGCGTCCACGAGACCGTTGATCCACTTCACGCGGACGGGCGTCTTGTGCTTCGCCTCGATCGTGAAGGCAGGATAGTTGAAGGTGACGGGATGGTTCGCCGAGCCGTAGCTCCACACGGTGGTGGCGTCGTAGGCCGCCGGCAGGATCTGTTGCTGGAACTCGCGCACCGCGATCTCGTAGTAGTCGGCGGTGTTGCCCCCCGTGGTCTTCACCTTCCCCGTGCGCGGCATCGCCGGGGGGATCACGAGCGGGTGCACGTACTTCGCGATCGTGGTGGGATCGAGACTGCCGCCGGGAATCGGCGCCGCGTAGGCCTGCCGGACGAATCCGTACCGCGCAGCCAGGAGCGTCCCCGCTCCCGTCGCGCTGAGCCTCAGGAGTTCTCTACGGGTGATCATGGGCGAAGCCTCCGAACGGGCAGCAAGCCCGACCCTTCCGCCTTCACCCCCATGCTGACCCTACCACGCTCGGGTGCGGCCGAGGCGTCGGCCGCCCGACAGCCGGGGTGAAGTTCGTGGGGAGAGGCGAACCCGTCTCGGGCGCAACCCCGGGTCGCGCCACCGCGCTACGTTCGCGTCCACGAGGCCGGGATTGCGTGACTTCTGGCACCTTCGCGACATCGATTGGCTATCCGAGCTCTCCCCGGAAGAGAGGGACAGCCTACGCTCGGTCGGTCGAGAGTATTCCCCTGGGGAGACGATCTTCGCGCCCGATCCACGTCCCCAGCTGGTGTACTTGCTGGAGCGCGGGCTCGTTCGCATCTTCCGGCTGTCGGACTCCGGCGAGGAGACCACGTTCGGCTACGTGAAGCCCGGGGAGGTCTTCGGGGAGCTGGCGATCTTCTCGGACAGGCCACGCGAGAGCTTCGCGCAGGCAGTACGTCCTTCATGGGTGTGGCAGGTCGAGGGCGAGGCGCTGCGCAGGATCCTCGCCGGGCACGCGGGCATCGCCATCGAGGTGACGAAGCAGGTCGGCGCCCGCTTCAAGCGCATCGAGAGCCGCGTCGAGAACCTGGTCTTCCGCGACGTCTGCTCCCGCCTGGGAAGCCTCCTCCTCGAGCTCGCGGAGGACCACGGAAGCCCCGATGCCGGACGCCTGCGGATCGCCCTGCCGCTCACCCAGGCGGAGCTGGCCAAGCTGGTGGGTACCACTCGGCAAAGCGTGAGCGGGTGCCTGCGGGAGCTCGAAGCGGAGGGCCTGCTGGCTCGCGAGGGTCGGACGCTCGTCCTCCTGGAGCCGGAGCGTCTTCGACGAGTGCTGTCCCCGTCCTCCGTCGAGGATTGAGCCCGCCGCGAAACGCCGAGCCGGCGGACCCATCGACGAGGCGCGACGCCCCGGGGATCGAGGCACGCTGCCTCGCGACAGTCCTCGAACCGAGACGCTTCGATTCCGAGTCCGACGCAGCGCCGGCCCCGACTCACGCTGGCTTCGGATCGGACTTCCCGCCTGCGGGGGAGAGGTTGGCGAGGCCTGCGGTCTCAGGGAAGCCGAGCATCAGATTCAGGTTCTGGATCGCCGTGCCCGAGGCGCCCTTGCCGAGGTTGTCGAGGATCGCCACCCCGAGCACGTGCCCCGACGGATGCGGGACGACGTGCAGGTCGATGACGTTCGTGTCGTTGCACGCCTGCGGGTCGAAGCTGCGCTCGTCGGATTCGAGGGGTTCGCGCACCGGGAGCACGCGCACGAAGGGCTCGCCGCGGTAGCGCTCGGTGAGCGCCTCCCACACGACCTTCCCGCTCGCGCCGCGCCCGAGCACGTCCGCGTGGAGCGGGATCTCGACCCGCATGCCGCAGCGGAAGGGTCCCACCGCGGGCACGAACTGCGGCTCGCGCGCGAGCCGCGCGAAGCGCCGCATCTCAGCCACGTGCTTGTGCACGCGGTCGAGGGCGTAGGGCGCCTCGAAGCGCAGGGAGAGGAGATCCCGCGCGGGATCCTCCCACTTCCCGATCATCGACTTCCCACCGCCGGTGTAGCCGGAGAGCGCGTGCACCGTGACGGGAGCGTCGGCGGGGAGCCAGCCCGCGTCCACGAGCGGGCGGAGGAGCAGGATCACGCCCGTCGCGTAGCAGCCGGGGTTCGCCACCCGGCGCGCCCGCGCGATCGTCTCGCGCTGGCCCGGGGCGAGCTCGGGGAGCCCGTAGGTCCAGCCCTCGGCGACGCGGCGCTCCGTGCTCGTGTCGATGACGCGCGTGGCGGGGTTCGTGATCCAATCCGTCGCTTCGCCCGCGGCCTCGTCGGGAAGGCAGAGCACCACGAGGTCCGCGCCGTTCAGCGCTTCGCGCCGCGCGGCGGGATCCTTGCGCCGGGCCTCGGGGAGCGCCACGAGCTCGAGATCGCGGCGACCGGCCAGCCGGTCGTGGATGCGCAGGCCGGTCGTCCCGGCGTGGCCGTCGATGAAGACGCGCGCCGCCATGCGGGGATCTTAGGCGGCCGCCCAGGGAAACGCACAGGCACCCCGGCAAGCGCCAAAATCTGCGGGTTAACGGCCGGCACAGCCGGCCTGCCCGCACGGCGAGCCTGCGGCTCGCCTTGCGCGCGCAGCGAGGCGAAGCCGAGCTACCTCTTCGAGAACTGGAAGCGCGCGCGGGCGCCGCGCTGGCCGTACTTCTTGCGCTCCTTCTCCCGCGCGTCGCGGGTGAGGAAGCCGGCGCGCTTGAGCGTGGGGCGCAGGCCCGGATCGGCCTTCTCCAGCGCGCGTGCGATGCCGTGGCGCAGCGCGCCCGCCTGCCCGGCCACGCCGCCGCCCTTCAGGCTCGCGACCACGTCGTAGCGGGCCGAGGCGTTGCAGGCCTCGAGCGGCTGGCGCACCAGGATCCGCAGGCTCTCCCGGGGGAAGAACTCGTCGAACTCGCGCCCGTTCACCCGGATGTTCCCGCTGCCGAGCGCGAGGCGCACCCGCGCGATGGAGGTCTTGCGCTTTCCGGTGGCGGAGGAGAGCGTCGTGTCAGGCAAGCTGGATCTCCTCGGGCTTCTGGGCGGCGTGGGGGTGCGCGGGTCCGGCGTAGACCTTGAGCTTGCGCAGCAGCTGCCGCCCGAGCGCGTTCTTCGGGAGCATGCCGCGCACCGCGTGCTCGATGACGCGCTCGGGGTGCGGGCCCGTGAGCACCTGGTCCGCGGTCGTGGTCTTCAGATGACCCATCCACCCGGAGTGGCGCTGGTACAGCTTGCGCTCGCGCTTGCGCCCGGTGAGCCGCACCTTCTCGGCGTTCACGACGATCACGAAGTCGCCCGTGTCCACGTGGGGAGTGAAGAGCGTGCGGTGCTTGCCGCGCAGGAGCGAAGCCACGCGCGTGGAGAGGCGGCCCAGCACCTGATCCTTCGCATCCATCACCAGCCAGCGCCGCTCCACCTCGTCGGGCCGGGCGCTGCGGGTGGCGCGGTGCGCCTGCGCTCCCATCGCGGATCTCCTCGAGGACGAAATGCGGGCGGCGGTCCGCCGCCTCCCGGTAGGGCGCAGGGGGTAGCCGACGGGGGGCTCGCCGTCAAGAGGTCCGCGCGGCCAAGTCCGCGGGATTCCGCGTGATTCGGCGGCGGCCGGCACAGGAGAATCAGTCGTACTGCACCCGCACCAGGGTGAGCCCTCGCGCCGGGGCCGTGGGGCCGGCCGCGGCGCGCTCCCGGGCGGCGAGCAGGCTCGCCATCGAGTCGCACCGGCGCCGGCCGCGACCCACCTCGAGGAGCGTCCCCACGAGGGTGCGCGCCATGTGACGGAGGAAGCCCGTCGCCTCGAGCTCGAAGACGACGAGCTCGCCCGGGGCTCCGAGCACGTCGAGGCGCAGCAGCGTGCGCACCGTCGTGCCCACCCGGGATCCCACCGCGCGGAACGAGGCAAAGTCGTGGTTGCCCACGAGCTCGCGCGCCGCGTCGCGCACGGCGGCGAGATCGAGGGGCCTCCGCACCCACGCGGCGCGCCGCGCGCGGAGCGGCGAGGGCGAAGCGCCGTTCCAGACCTGGTAGCGGTAGTGCTTCGAGCGCGCGTCGTACCGGGCGTGGAAGCCCGGGGGAGCGCTGGCGAGCTCCACGACGGCGAGGTCGGCGGGCAGCACGGCGTTGAGGGCGCGGGCCAGCGCCGGGGGGGCCAGCCGGGTCTCGAAGCTCGCGCTCGCGACCTGGCCCTCGGCGTGGACGCCGGCGTCCGTGCGACCGGCGCCCACCATGCGCACCGCGGCGCCCGTCACGCGCGCGATCCCCTCCTCGAGGGTCGCCTGCACGCTGCGGTGACCCTCGGGCTGGCGCTGCCAGCCCTCGAACCCGGTGCCGTCGTATTCGAGGGTGAGGCGATGGTTGGGCATCGGCGCGACCGTAGCGGCCGAAGGCGCGCTTCGGAAGACGGCGGAGCCGGGCGAGGTCGTGCGGGTCGAAGGCGGCGGATCTACCGATAGAAGGCGAGCCACGCCGGGGTCGTGAGGGCGGGGGTGACGCGAGGGCTCTCGCCGATGGTGCCGCGCGGCGTCCACCGCTTCACGCACGACGCGAGCACGAGCGCCGGTTCGCCGAGCAACGCGCCCAGCGCGCGGACCCCGTCGGCGGCGCTCCGCTCCGCGGCCGCGAGGCGCAGGTAGGTGCGCGCCGCGTCGAGGCGCCGTCCCGCGCGCCGGTGCCCACGCGCGAAGTAGCGGTACACGCGCCGGCGGTCGAAGCACACGCCCGCGGCGCGGCTCGCGTCGCGATGCTTCTCCACGAGGCTGCGGAACTCCCGGAGCGTGTCGTACTCGCCCCGGACGACCATGTTGCCCGGATGCGAGAGATACGCGACGAGCACCGAGGGGCAGGCCGCCGCGGGAGCCTGGAGCGCGAGGCGGATCCAGAGGTCCCAGTCCGCGAGCACCGAGAGGCTCGCGTCGAACCCTCGAAGGCGCCGGACGAGCGCGGTCCGCGCCATCACGTTCGAGCCGCCGCCGGGGATCGCGTTGCGCACGAGCATCTCGCGGGCGATCCCGTGGGCGGGCGGCGCCGGCTGCCGATGGCGCACGCGCAGCGCCTCGTCCACCACCACGGCGGACCCGTACACGAAGTCGGCGCGCGCCCGCGCCGCCGCGTCGAGCTGCGCGCGAAGCTTCGTCGGCGACCAGAGGTCGTCGTCGTCCAGGAAGGCCACCCACTCGCCGCGCGCCGCCTCGACCCCGAGGTTGCGCGCCTGCGCCACGCCGCGGCGCTCGGGGGAGCGCAGCACGCGCACGCGCGGATCGGCGAGCCGGCCGAGGCGCTCGGGCATGGGATCGGTGGAGCCGTCGTCCACCAGCACGACCTCGGCGTCCACGTCCTCCTGGCGCAGGGCACCGGCGAGGGACTGGTCCAGGAGCGCCCAGCGGTTCCGCGTCGGGATCACGATGCTGACTTCGGGAGAGCCCGCCCGCGGGAGCTTCATCGCGGCGACCCCTGGCCACGGAGGCCGGGGCGCCCTGCGAGCGACCCGCTCCGCTCGGGCGACACGCGTCGCCGGGAGGAGAGCACGAACAGGGAGGCAATCGCAACGCCAAACCCGGAGGCGCCCCCGACCGAGATGCGCAGCACGCGTGCAGCGATGCGACCGATGCAGGCCAGCCTCATGCGAGTTCTCCCCGGGCGTTCCGGCGTGGAGTCCCCGTGGAACTCCTAGAAGAGGGAGTGGCAGGCATCGAGTCCGTGGTGTCGAAGCCGAGCGGACCCGTGCAGAGCGCGCAGGTCTTCCGCGTCTCGCTCGACGAGGGGCTCCGTCCCCTCGCCTGCGAGCCGCGCCACGCCGAGGCCCTGCTCGTCGTGCTCGAGGGCGGGAGCGTGCTCGGCCACGTGCGGCTTCCCGCGCAGGGGGTCCTCTCGGTGGAGGGCCAGGAGGAGGCCATCACCCGCGAGCTCGGGGCGCGGCGGGCGCGGCGCCGCCTGGGAGCGGCGTTCCTGCGCGCGGCGCGCGGCCCCGAGCCGAGAACCGGCGGGCGCCCCTCCCCGAGCGTCTCCGTCGTGGTCTGCACGCGCGACCGGACGGACTCCCTCCGCAACTGCCTCGCGAGCCTCCTCGGCCTGCGCAGGCCCCCGCGCGAGATCCTGGTCGTGGACAACTGCCCGAGCGACGAGCGCACCCGCGCGCTCTGCGCGGACCTGCCGGTGCGCTACCTGCGCGAGCCCCTCCCCGGCCAGGCGCGGGCGCGCAACCGGGGGATCCTCGAGTCGAGCGGCGAGCTCGTCGCCTTCACCGACGACGACTGCGTCGTGGATCCGGGCTGGCTCGACGGCCTGGCCTCCACCTTCGCCGATCCGCTCGTGATGGCGGCCACCGGCTACGTGGGCCCCTTCGAGCTCGAGACCCGCGCCCAGTACCTCTTCGAGATGCACCGCGGCTTCGAGAAGCACTTCGAGCACATCGTCTTCGACGGCGTGAAGGCGCCGCCCGCGGTGGCGGCGGGACCCTCGGGCGCCGGCGCGAACTCCATCTTCCGCCGCCGGGCGTTCGAGGAGCTCGGCGGCTTCGCCGAGGACCTCGGCCCCGGAACTCCCGCGCGCTCCTCGGACGACACCTGGGCGTTCTACCTCCTCCTCGCCGCGGGCTACCGCATCGACCACGATCCCGCGCGCATCGTGTGGCACTCCCACCGCCGCGACCCCGCGGCCCTGCGCCGCATCCTCTTCGAATACGGCGTCTCCTCCACCGCCTACGCGACCCGGTGTCTGCTGGGACGTGGCGAGCTCGAATCGCTCCGGATCTGGTCCTGGTGGTGGCGGCGCCATCTGCGCGCCGACCTCGCGCGCATCCTGAAGCGCCGGGAGCCGCGTCTGCCGCTCCGAGCCTTCGCCGCCGAGGCCTTCGGGACGCTGCTCGGCCCCTTCGCCCTGGCGCGCTCCCTCGCGAGCCGCCGGGCGATCCCGCCGATCGCCGCGCCGCGCGCGCGGCGCCCGCCGCTGCGCGAAGCGCCGCGCCTCGAGGTCGGGCGCGAGCACCCTCGGCTCAGCGTCACGATCGCCTCCTACGACCGGCGCGCGAAGCTCGCCCGCGCGCTCGGCGCCCTCGCCCGCCAGAGCCTGCCGCCCGAGCGCTTCGAGGTGGTCGTGGTGCTCGACGGCTCGAGGGACGGGAGCGCCGAGCGGGTCCGCGCCCTGGAGCTGCCCTACGCCGTGCGCGTCCTCGAGCAGGAGAACCGCGGCCTCGCCGCGAGCCGAAACCGCGGCGCGCGCGAGACTCGGCATCCCGTCGTCGTCTTCCTGGACGACGACATCGTGGCGGAGCCGGGCCTCCTCGCCGAGCACGCGCGCGCCCACGGCGAAGCACCCGCACCCCACCTGGTCCTCGGCGCGTATCCGCCCGTGATCCGCGCCCGCGATCCGTGGTCGCTCTTCCTGCGCGCGTGGTGGGCGGATCACTTCCGCCGCAAGGGCGAGCCCGGGCACGTCTGGAACTTCGCGGACTTCTGCGACGGCAACTGCTCCATGCCCCGCGCGCTCTTCCTCGAGACCGGCGGCTGGGACGAGGAGTTCCGCGGCGGCCGCCGTCAGGACTGGGAGTACGCGATCCGTCTGCTGGGGCGGGGCGTGCGCTTCGCCTTCCAGCCGCGGGCCGCGGGCGCGCACCACCTCGACACGAGCTTCGAGACGGCGCTGCGCAACCGCCGCGCGGAAGGGCGCTGGGACGTGCTCCTCGCGACGAAGCATCCGCGCGCGATCCCCGCGCTCCCTCTCGCGCGGCGCGCCGGCCGCCCGACGCGCTGGCCCGACGCGTGGATCGGCACCGCGCTCCCCGTCCTCGACGCGTTGGAGGCGCTCCGACTGCGCCGGCGCTGGCTCCGCCTGGCGAACCGCCTGCTCCGCCACGCCTACAAGCGCGGCCTCGAGGACGCGCTGCCCCGGGAGAAGCTGCGCGAGCTGGTGGGTCCCGGGCCCCTGCCCCGGGAGCGGCTGGGCTTCTCCCTGGACGGCGACGGCCCCGCGAACGCCGAAGACTTCTTCTCCGGCGAGCTCGCCGTCGAGCTCGCGGGGACGACACTCGGAAGCGTCACCCCCGTCGACTGCGAGGGGCAGTGGGACTGGGGGGTGATCACGGAGCGCGTGGTGCGGGAGCTCGGCGATCGCTTCCACGACGCCACTCGCGGCGGAGACCCCGACGCCCGAGCCCTGCCCGCTCCCGAGCGGGCCCGGGGGAGCTGACGCCATGGCGACCCCGCTCGCCGAGAGCCTGCGCCGCGACGACGCCGCGCCGCTCCCCGGCCGCCTCCTCCACCTCCACGAGCTGACGCTCCACCTCGTCGCCCGCGACCTCGCGAGCCGCCAGCGCGGCTCGCTCCTCGGCTGGCTCTGGTCCCTGGCGCCGCCGCTCCTCCAGCTCGTCCTGGTCCACTTCCTCTTCACGCGCGTCGTGCCCCTCGGCGTCGAGAACTACGCCCTCTTCCTCCTCACCGGGATCCTCGCCTGGAGCGGCTTCTCCCGGGGGCTCGCCGCGGCCACGGACTCCCTCGAAGCGAACCGGAGCCTCGTGCTGCGACCGGGGTTCCCGACGCCGCTCCTGCCGCTGGTCGCCGTGCTCGTGGCGTTCGTGGACCAGTGCCTCGCCCTCCCCATCCTGCTCGTGGCGGTGGCGGCGACCAGCGGGCTCGCGCCCGCCGTGGCGCTGCTCCCCGCCCTCCTCGCGATCCAGCTCGCGCTCACCACCGGGCTTGCGTGGTGCCTGGCGCCCCTCCAGGTCTTCCTGCGCGACACCCGCCACCTGGTCGGCATCGCGCTCTCCCTCGGCTTCTGGATCACGCCGATCTTCTACGCCCCGCGCCGACTGCCGGACGCCCTCGGCTTCCTCCACGACGCGAACCCCATGGCGCAGCTCATCGCCGCGCAGCGCGCGATCCTCCTGCACGGGACGCTCCCGGACGCGGCGCCCCTCGCGCTCGTCGCCGGGCTCTCCCTCGTCCTCCTCGTCGCGGGGTTCGCGGTCTTCCACGCCACGCAGCACGCCCTCGCGGAGCGCGTGTGATGAACCCCGTGGTGTTGCAGGTCGCGGGCGTCTCGAAGCGCTTCGTCCGGCGCACGGCACGGCCGCCCACGCTCAAGCGCGCCGTCCTCGAGGGCCTCGGGCGCCGCGGCCCACGGGGGATCTTCTGGGCGCTCCGCGACGTGGACCTCGAGCTCCGCGCGGGCGAGACTCTCGGGCTCATCGGCGCGAACGGCTCGGGGAAGTCCACGCTGCTCCGCCTCATGGCGGGTCTCGGCCGGCCCACGCGCGGGCGCATCACACGCCACCGCCGCGTGGACGCCATGCTCTCCCTCGGCGAGAGCTTCGACCTGCGCCTCAGCGGGCGCGAGAACGCGCTCACCGCGTCGATCCTGGCGGGCTTCTCGCGCCGGGAAGCCCGGGCGAGGCTCGACGAGATCGTGGCCTTCGCCGAGCTGGGCGGGTTCCTGGACGAGCCCCTGCGCACCTGGAGCGACGGCATGCGGCTGCGTCTCGCCTTCGCCGTGGCGACGGCGACGCGCCCCGAGGTGCTGCTGATCGACGAGGTCCTCTCGGTGGGCGACGTGCAGTTCCAGGCGAAGTGCCTCGAGCGCGCGCGCGATCTCCAGGCCCGGGGCGTCGCGCTGGTGCTC
>DASRUS010000302.1:0-3279 GCA_035687825.1 Myxococcota bacterium
TTCTGACCGCGCGCGCGGTGCGGCGCGAGACCGAAGCGCGCCAGGGTGGCGCGCACATCCGTCGCGCTCACGCGCTCCCCAGCCAGGGGTCTTCGCCGAGGGGCACCCGGGAGAAGGCGTCGAGATCGAGGCCGTGCCGGACGCCCCGGCCGAGGAGACGCGCGCCCGCCGCCGCGATCATCGCGGCGTTGTCGGTACAAAGGTCGGGCGGTGGGAAGACGGCTCGGAAGCCGTCGGCGCGGGCCGCCTTCGCCATCTCGGCGCGCAGGCGCGTGTTCGCGGCGACGCCCCCCACGACCGCGAGGCGCGCCAGGCCCTCGTCGGCGAGGGCGCGGCGCGCGCGCACCACGAGCACGTCCGTCGCCGCGGCCTCGAAGGACGCGGCGAGGTCCGCGCGCTCGCGATCACCGAGCGGCTGGCGCCGCTCCACCTCGAGGGCCACCGCGGTCTTGAGGCCGCTGTAGGAGAAGCCGACGTCGCGCGCCCCGCTCATGGGCCGCGGGAACGCGATCGCCCCGGCATCGCCCGAGCGCGCGAGGGCGGAGAGCGCGGCGCCGCCCGGGTACGGAAGACCGAGGAGCTTCGCCACCTTGTCGAAGGCCTCGCCCACCGCGTCGTCGCGCGTCTCGCCCAGGAGCTCGGTGCGCGCGTCCCGCTCCACGCGGTAGAGCGCCGTGTGCCCCCCCGAGACCACGAGGCCCAGGTAGGGCGGCTCGAGCGCGGGATCGAAGAGCTCGGCGGCGGCGAGGTGGCCGGCGAGATGGTGCACGCCGACGCAGGGCACGCCCAGCCGGTAGGCCAGCGCCTTCGCGAAGGACACCCCGACCAGGAGCGAGCCGAGGAGCCCCGGGCCCGCGGTCACCGCCACCCCGTCCAGCTCGGACGCCGCGACGCCGGCGCCGGCGAGCGCCGCCTCCACGACCTCGCTCACCGCGCGAACGTGGTCGCGGGAGGCCAGCTCCGGGACCACGCCCCCGTAGGGGCCGTGCAACCGCTCCTGGTCGTGCACGACGCTCGCGACGATCTCGCGGCCGCGCCGCGCCACCGCCGCGGCCAGCTCGTCGCAGGAGCTCTCGATCCCGAGCACGAGCTCGGGAACGGGTGCTAGCCCATCCGGCGTTCGAGCTTCTCCTGCTCGGACTTGCAGTCGATGCAGAGCTCCGCCACCGGGCGCGCCTCGAGCCGCTTGATGTCGATCTCTTCGCCGCAGCTCTCGCACGTCCCGTACTCGCCCTCCTCGATCTTCTCGAGGGCGGCGTCGATCTTGTTGATGAGCCCGCGCTCCCGCTCGCGCAGGCGACCGGTGATGGCGAGGTTGATCTCCGAGGAGGCCGTGTCGATCTCGTCCGGGAAATCGTCGGGGTCGATCTGGATCTCGCCCGCCAGCGCCTTGGCGGCGTTGCCGAGCAGCTGGTTGCGCTGCTCGAGAAGAATCTTCCGGAACTTCTGCAGATCCCGCTTCTTCAACGGATGGCCCTTTCGTCCCTTCCCTGCTTCCCTCTCGTGGGTGGCCCGTCCGACTCCGGTCGAGGGGCCGCATCCCGCCAATTTTTCTGACCCCGTCTTAGCCGGTGCGCAGCGCCTCGAGCTGCCGCTTCGCCTCCGGAACGCGGGGCGAATCGGGGTACTCCTGGACCACCCGCTCGAACGCGCGGCGCGCCGCCTTCGAGTAGCTCGGGCCGAGCCGGATCAAGGCCTCTCCCTGTCGATACAGGGCGTCCGCCGCCTTGTTCCCCGTCGGATACATGCGCGGAACGTCGTCGAAGCGCAGGATCGCGAGCTGATACTCGCCTCGCTTGAAGTAGCAGTCCGCCATCCAGAACGCCGCGTCGTCCGCGTACGCCGAAGACGGGTAAGTCTGCAAGAACTGCTGGAAGCGGTCAATGCACGCTTGCGTATCGCCGGCGCGCCAGGCGGCGTACGCTTCGCGATAGCCCTGAACCTCGTTCGCGGCCACCGACTGTCCCGCCGCCCCCTCGGGCAGCGTGGACGGATCGACGGACGCGGGCGCCTGCGGCGCGCGGCTGCCCGCCTCGGGGCCCGGTCCGGGTCCGGGGCCCGGTCCGACCGCTCCACCGCCCGCGGCCTCCTGGCGCGCCGCGCGCGCCTCGGAGAGCGCGCTCTCGGCCTGGTGCTCCGCCTCGTCGATGCGACCCTCCAGGCTCGCGACCTGCGCGCGCAGCTCCTCGATCTCGACGGAGAGGTCCGCCATCGTCTGACTCTGGCGCCCGGCCGGGCCGCGCGCCTTCTGGAGCACGGCCACCTCGTGCTCGAGCTTGTCGAACTCCGCCAGCGTCACGCAGCCCGCGAGCCCCGGCAGGCAGCCGAGCGCGACGAGCCCCACCGCCGTCCTGCGCAGCCTCTCCATCTTCGTCCCCCTCGAGCAGGCGCCCGGGCCGTTGCGTCCGCCTAGCGGCGGAAGGGTCCCCAGTCCGGGCTCGTGTTTTCGCCGGCTCCGCTCGTGAGCCGTCGCGGGTTCTGCCCCGTGACGTCCACGACGTAGATGTCGTTCGCGCCGCGTCGATTCGAGGCGAACGCGAGCTTGCGGCCGTCCGGCGACCAGCTCGCATTCTCATCGCTGCGCGGATGGTCCACGACGGGCGCGTTCACCGTCCCTTCGGGATCGATGAGCCAGAGATCGAACTGGCCGCCGACGCGGGTCTCGTACGCGATCCAGCGGCCGTCCGGCGACCAGGCGGGGCCCGTGTTGTAGCTCCCGTCGTACGTGAGGCGGCGCAGGCTGCTCCCGTCGGCGTTCATCACGTAGATCTGGGGGGACCCCGTGCGGTCGGAGACGAAGGCGAGGCGGCGCCCGTCGGGCGAGAAGGACGGCCCGATGTCGATGCCGCGATGGTTCGTGAGACGCTTCGTGCCGCCGCCGTTGCGCGAGGCGAGGAAGATCTCCGAGGCGCCCTCGGTCGCGACCACGACCGCGAGCCGGTCACCGGCCGGCGCGAAGACCGCGCGGTACTGCTGCGCGCCCCCCGCGAGCCCGCGCAGGATGCGACCCGGCGAGTTTCCGCCCCGGGAGAGCAGGTAGACGCCCGGCCGCGCGCCTTCCCGATAGGAGGTGTAGACGATCTCGCTCCCGTCCGGCGACCAGTCGGGGAACGTGTTGATGGAGCGGTTGCTGGTGGCGCGGCGCGCGTCGCTCCCGTCGGCGCCCATCACGTAGATCTCCTTGGATCCACCGCGCGTGGAGACGAAGGCGATCTCGGTGTCGGCGACGCCGCGGCTGCCCGTGAAGGCCTCCACCACGTCGTCGGCGATCATGCGCGC
>DASRUS010000303.1:0-8305 GCA_035687825.1 Myxococcota bacterium
AGGATCGCCTGCTGCTCCATCCGGTGCACGCGCAGCGAGCCCGTGGCGGGGCTCGCGGACTCGCGGCGGCCCGCGTAGCGCAGGCGCAGGCCGGGGCGCAGCAGGTCCTGGAGCCGCTCGCGCACGAAGGTCCAGGCGCCCGTGTTGGCCGGCTCCTCCTGCACCCAGACGAACTCGCGCGCCGCGCCGAAGCGTTGGATCTGCTCGGCGAGCTCCGCGTCGGGCCACGGATAGAGCTGCTCCACGCGCACGATCGCGATCTCGGGCGCCGCCCCCCCACGCCCCGCGGCCTCGCGCTCGCGCCGCTCGAGGAGCTCGTAGAAGATCTTCCCGCTGCACAACAGCACGCGGCGCACCGAGCCGGCTTCGCGCTCGGCCTCGGCGTCGCCGAGCACGCGCTGGAAGCGCGTCCGGGCGAAGTCGTCCGCCCCGGAGACGGCGCGGGGATGGCGCAGCAGGCTCTTCGGCGTGAAGAGCACGAGCGGCGCGCGGAAGTTCCGGAGCATCTGGCGGCGCAGCACGTGGAAGTACTGCGCGGGCGTGGTGCAGATCGCCACCTGGATCGAGTCCTCGGCGCAGAGCTGGAGGAACCGCTCGATCCGCGCGCTCGAGTGCTCGGGTCCCTGCCCTTCGTAGCCGTGGGGCAGCAGCATGGCGAGCCCGCTCATGCGCCCCCACTTCGCGTGGGCGGAGGAGATGAACTGGTCGATGATCACCTGCGCGCCGTTCGCGAAGTCGCCGAACTGCGCCTCCCAGAGCGTCAGCGTCGAGGGGTCGGCCAGGCTGTAGCCGTACTCGAAGCCGAGCACACCGGCCTCGGAGAGGATGCTGTCGTACGCCTCGAAGCGCGCCTGCGTGGTCGAGAGGTGATCGAGCGGGCAGTACTCCTCGCCGGTCGTCTGGTCCACGAGCACCGCGTGGCGCTGGCTGAACGTGCCGCGCGTCGAGTCCTGCCCGGAGAGGCGCACGTTCGTGCCCTCGAGGACGAGCGAACCGAACGCGAGCGCCTCGCCCGTCGCCCAGTCCACGGGCGCACCCTCGGCGATCACCTTCGTGCGCCGCTCCAGGAGCGCGGCGAGCTTCGGGTGCACCACGAAGCCGGCGGGCACCGCGGCGAGCCGCTCCGCGACCTGCGCGAGACGCTCCACCGCGACGCTCGTGTCGGGATCCTCCTTCGGGCGCTCCCGGGAGAAGCCGGTCCAGGGGCCGCGCGGCTCGTAGGGCTCGTCGGGCTCCGGCGGGCGCGTCTTGATCACGGCGAGGGCCTGCTGGAGCTGGCGGTGCAGGTCCTCCTCGATGCGCTGCACGTCGATCTCGGTCAAGAGGCCGAGCTGGAGCAGCGTCTCGGTGTAGAGCTTCCGCACCGAGGGGTGATTGCGGATCTTCTCGTACATGAGCGGCTGCGTGTAGCTCGGCTCGTCGCCCTCGTTGTGGCCGTGGCGGCGGTAGCAGACGAGCTCGATCACCGCGTCCTGGGCGAAGCGCTGGCGCCACTCCATGGAGAGCTTCACGCAGTGGACCACGGCCTCCGGGTCGTCGCCGTTCACGTGGAAGATGGGGACCTGGATCATCTTCGCCACGTCCGTGCAGTAGAGCGTGGAGCGCGCCTCGGTGGACGGCGTCGTGAAGCCGATCTGGTTGTTCACCACCACGTGGACGGTCCCGCCCGTGGAGTAGCCGGCCAGGTTGCAGAGGTTCAGCGTCTCGGCCACGATGCCCTGGCCCGCGAAGGCGGCGTCGCCGTGCAGCAGCACGGGCACCACCGTCTTCCCCTCGGCGTCGCCGGCGCGCTTCTGCTTCGCCTTGGTGCGCCCCTCCACCACCGGATCCACGGCCTCGAGGTGCGAGGGGTTCGAGGTCAGCGAGAGGTGCACGCGGTGACCGTCGCGGGTGTGCCGGTCGCTGGAGAAGCCCTTGTGGTACTTCACGTCCCCCGACCCGAACGGGGTCTCGAGCAGCGGGGCGTCCTCGAACTCGCCGAAGATCGACTCGAGGGACTTCCCGAGGATGTTGGAGAGCACGTTCAGCCGCCCCCGGTGCGCCATCCCGAGCACGCACTCGCGCACACCAAAGCGCGGCCCCTCCTCCACGAGCGTGTCGAGCAGCGGGATCAGCGACTCGGCGCCTTCGAGGGAGAAGCGCTTCTGCCCGATGAACTTCGTGTGGAGGAAGCGCTCGAAGAGCTCCGCGGCGGAGAGCTTCTCGAGGATGCGCATGCGCTCCGCGGGCGAGAGCGGGGTGCGGTTCTCGGTGTCCTCCATGCGGCGCTGGAGCCACGCCTTGCGGCCCGGGTCCTGCACGTGCGTGAACTCGACGCCGATCGTGCGGCAGTAGGTGGCGCGCAGGCGCTCCAGGATCTCGCGGAGCGTCTGGACCGGTCCGCCCGGGAGGTCGCCGGCCAGGAAGGGCTCGTCGAGATCCGCGTCGCCGAAGCCGTAGTGGGCGGGATCGAGCTCGGGGAAGTAGGAGGGATGACCGCCGAGGGGATCCGTCTGCGCGACGCGATGGCCGCGCGCGCGGTAGGAGTGGATGAGGCGCAGCACGCGCGCGTGCTTCTCGGCGACGGCGGGACCGAGGGCCGCCTCGTGGCGGGCCGCGCGCGCGGGTCGCGCCGGCTCCGCGGGCCGCGCCGTGGGGGCGCGGCGCCCCTCGAAGACGTCCCCCCAGCTCGGATCCACCGAGCTCGGATCGATCTCGTAGCGCTGCCGGATCTCCTCGACGACGGCGGCGTTGATGCCGAACCCGCCGAGGCTCGGCCGCTGCTCCTCGTCCCCGTCGCGCGCGCCTCGTTCCGCGGAGCTCATCCTCTCCTCTTCGACGGCCGGCGAGCGCCCCCCGATGGAACGGCCGCCCCACCTCGACTGGGCTCCCTATAGATACCGTGATCGGCTGGATCCTGCCCGGCCTGAGGCCGCCCGGGGCGCGGCCGGGTTCACACTCCCTGAACGATCTCCTGGAGCCGCCGCCCCACCTCGGCCGTGGTCGCCGGCCGGTCGTCGGGCCGCTTCGCGAGGAGCGCGGCCACGAGCTCCGCGAGGGAGTCGGGCGCCCCGGCGATCCGCTCGCGCAGGTCCGGCGCCGGGGTGTGCCGGTGGTGATACGCGATGTCGCCGTCCGGGAAGGGCACGCTCCCGGACACGAGCTCGAAGAGCGTGACTCCGAAGGCGTAGAGGTCCGCCCGGTGGTCCACCGGCTCGCCCGCGGCCTGCTCGGGCGCCATGTAGTAGGGCGTCCCCCCGATCACGGTGGAGGAGCGGCGCACCTCTTCGATCACCTTCGCGAGCCCGAAGTCCATGATCTTCACCACGCGCTCACGCGTGAGGAAGAGGTTCGCCGTCTTGATGTCGCGGTGCACGACGCGACGCTCGTGGGCGTACTGGAGGCCGCTCGCCACCTGCACCCCGATGCGCGCCGCGTCCTTCGCGACGAGGCGGCGGTGCTTGCGCAGGAGCTGGTGCAGCGGCATCCCCTCGAGGTGCTCCATCGTGAGGTAGAAGCCGCGCTCGTCCTGGTCGGCGTCGTAGAGGGTCACGATGTTCGGATGGTTCAGCGCGGCGATGGCCTGCGCCTCGCGCAGGAAGAGCTTCACCGCGGTGGGATGGTCGCGCAGGTTGTCGGGCAGGCGCTTGAGCGCCACCACGCGGCCCAGGCGCCGGTCGCGGGCCTGGAGCACGACGCCCATCCCGCCGCGCCCGAGCTCGCCCAGGATCTCGTAGCGGCTCTCGGCCGGCGGTCCCGCGACGGTGGGCGGGTCCGCGACGGCGTCGTCCGCGGCGGGCTTGCGGAGCGCCTTGCGCAGCTCCTGGATCCTCGCCGCGACGCCCGGGAAGTTGAGGTCGCGCCGGCGCACCACCTCCCAGGCCTCGAGGGCGGCGGGGTCGCTGCCGGCGCGCTCGTGGGCCTCGGCCAGGCGCGCGATCAGCTCCACCGGCGCGTCGTCGCCGCCCGAAGCATACACTGCATCGTGTAGTTTTTGAGCCGCGAGCTCGAACTCCTCCTGGCCCACCAGGATCTCCGCCAGGCGCTCGCACGCCTTCCCGTAGTGCGGGCTGCGCAGGTCCACCTGCTGGAGGTCGCGGATCGCGCGATCGACTTCGCCGCGCTCGAGCGCGAGCTCCCCCGCCTCGAAGAAGCTCCCGAGCCGCTCCAGGAGCTCCAGCACCTTCGCCGCATCCCCCGCCTCCCGCCAGCACTCGATGGCGGACTCGAGGTCGTACGACGCCTCGAACGCCTGGGCCGCCCGGCGCAGATCGCCCGCGGCGCGATAGCGCTCCGCGGCGCGGGTGAAGTCGCCCGCCTTCTCGAAGAGCGTGGCGGAGCGCTCCGCGGCCGCGGGCGCCACCAGCTCCGCGGCCTGCTCGAGACGACCCGCCGCCTCGAAGAACGCCGCGGCCTTCTCGCGCTCGCCGCGGTCGCGGTGGTACTGGCCCCGCACGCGGTCGGCCGCGCGCTTCTGTCCCGCCCGCTCCAGGTGATCGGCCGCGGCGAGGTCGTCGAAGGACAGGAACGGCTCCACCGCCTCGGGGCAGTTCTCGAACACCAGCGATGCTTCGTCGTACGACGAGAAGCGCAGGGTCATGCCTTCGAGCTCGTGGAGCTCCACCCGCTTCTCGCAACCCCGCCCGTCGAAGCCGGCGCGCACCACGTGCGTGCCCCGGCCGAGCGCGAGCACGAGCTTGCCCTCGCGGGCGTAGCGCGGAGCCACGCCGCGCACGCCGACGATCGCTTGGGCGGCGAGCTGCTCCCCCGCCCAGACCTGCACCTGGACGGGGGCCTCCTTGGGACGGAAGTCGAAGTGGAGCTCGACGCGCTCGCCGCGCTCGATCTTGACCTGCTTCTCCTCGAAGTAGTTCCCGATCACGTCGCCCGTGAGCTGGTCCTCGAGCAGGCCGTGCACCATCACGTAGTAGGTTCGCGCGGGGAGCCAGCGGAACAGCGTCTCGCGCCCGGCCATGGCGCGCGCGAAGCGACCCAGGGAGCGCAGCCGCTGCTGGAACCGGCGCTTGCGGCCGCCGCGCTTCGCGTTGCCCTTCTTCGCCCTGCCCGGGCGCCGGGAGATGCGGATGCTGAAGAAGCCCTTGCCCGACGACGCGTAGTCGAGCCGGACGAGCATCGAGCCCCAGCCCCGGCAGACCGGGGCCGCGAGCACGAGGGCGGCGAGGCCGTAGATCCCGAAGGCGGCCCAGTTGCGGCCGAAGAAGCGCTCCTCGTCGAGGACGAGCGTTGCCGTGTTCGCGTAGGCCGCGACCTCGCCGGCATGGCGCCCCGTGAGCATGCGCAGCTCGACGTTCAGGACGGCGGTCGCGTCCGCGCCCTCAGCGGGCGGCGCCACGGCGATGCGCCCCACGAAGAGCGCTTCGCTCCCGAGCACGTCGTTCACGAGGGCGATGCGCTCGGTGTCCGCGTCGAAGGCGCGCAGCGCCGCGAGGTCGCGATCGAGGGCGGGCGCCGAAGGCGGCTGCGGGTCGAGCTCGAAGCGCTCGCCGAGGGCGAGGGCCAGATCGTGGGCCACGCGACGTGGATCCAGGGTACGCGGCCGCACGAGCTCGAGCACGCGCTCGCGGACTCCGAGATCACGCTCCACACCCAGGAAGGCGACGCGGCCCTCGCTGCGCAGGGCCGGGAAGCTCGCCACGAGGCCCTCGAAGGTCTGGCTGCCGGCGGCGGCAGCCCGCGCCTCGTCGCCCTCGGGCTCGATCCCGCCGGAGAGGAGCACGGCATCCTCGCGCGCGCTCGAAGCGGCGTTCGCGTCGCCCCGGGCCTCGTGCACCCGCGCGAGCTCCTCGCGCAGGCTCGGGCTCTCGGGCGCGAGCTCGATCGCTCGCTCCAGCGCCACGCGCGCCGCCTCGTGCTCGCCGCGCGACCCGTGGATGCGGGCCGCCTCGCGCAGATCGGCGACGGCCTCGTCGGGGCTCGCCGACGTCGCCGCGACGAGCTCGAGCGCCCGCTCCGAATCGCCGGAAGCAAAGAGCGCGCGGGCGTACGCGCGCCGCGTCCCGGGGTCGTCGGGGCGGAGCCGCACGGCCTGCTCGAGGTGCGGGATCGCCTCCTGCGGGCGACCCGTCTCGGTGTAGAGCTCGCCGAGCTCGCGGTGCGCCGGGGCGTGATTCGGGTCGAGGACGAGGGCCCGCTCGAACGCCTTCTTCGAGCCGAGCACGTCCTCGAGCCCGCGCCGGATGCGCCCGAAGGTGGTCCAGGTGAGGGGATCCTCCTCGCCGATCGAGAGCGCTCGCTCGTACGACTGGCTCGCCGCGTGCTGACGGCCGACGAGCGCCTGCGCCGCGCCGAGCTCGCGCCAGGCGCGCCCCGCCCGAGGGGGGTCGAGGGCGATGGCCTGCTCGAAGTGCGCGTGCGCGCGATCCACCTCGAAGCGCGCCCCGCGCAGCGTTCCGGCCCGCACGAGGAGCTCGGCGCGGCGTCCGGGCGGCGTGTCCGGGAGCTCGCCGAGGGCTTCCAGGGGGCGGGGCTCCTCGGGCAGCAGGCGCGCGGCCGTCTCGAAGGCGAGGCGCGCGCCCTCCACGTCGCCGCCTTCGAGCAGGAGCTCGGCGCGAAGCAGGTGGGGCTCGCCGTTCGTGGGATCGAGGGCGCTCGCCTTCTCGTAGGCCGCGATGGCCTGCGCGGGATCCCCGCGCAGCTGCGCCGCCCCGGCCGCGGCCACGAGGAGCGCGGGATCGTCGCCCTTCTTGAGCGCGCCGCGCAGCTGCACCCACGCGCGGTCGAGCTCGCCCTGGGCGATCGCGAGCCGTGCGAACTCGGCGACGGGGACGCCTCGCCCGCGGCTCGCCTGCACCACGTGGCCGCGCAGCGCTTCGGCGAACGGCGAGCGATCGCCCTGCAGGCTCTCGTACGCGCCCGCGAATTCTCCCGCACGCAGCTGGCTCACGCCGCGCGAGTAGGCCGCGAGCTCCGCGAGGCGGGGAGCTGCGCCGGCCTCCTTGCCCGTCGAGACCTCGAGCTCACCGAGGAGCCGGGCGGTCGCGTCGCGCAGCGCCTCACCGAGCTTCTCCAGGGAAGCGGAGGCGTGACCGCTCGCGACGATCTCGGCGCTGCCCGCCTCGACGAAGACGAGCCGGACGTCCACGCGCCCGCGCGCGACCTCCAGAGCCGGAACGACGAGGTGCGCGCCGCCGCTCGCCCGGGCGATCTCGGTCCAGAGCTCCCGCGGCGACGCGTGGGCCGTGCGGGGCCGGCTCACGGGCTCGGTCACCTCGAGGCCCGCGGACGAGAGCTGGAAGCTCAGCCAGGAAGCGATCCCGGGGCCGAGCGAGGCGAGCTCCCGGGGCGCGCTCGCCTCGAGCACGACGACGCCGCGCGCTTCCCTCGTTGCGGCCGCGCCTTCGCGAGGCTCCACCGCCGCTGCTGCGGGCGCATCGAGGCCGCACACGAGCAGAAGGGCGGCGAGCGCCGCGCCCAGGGCGGGGTTTCTCGAGGGAAAGCGGGGCTCCATCCCGGCGCTCATCGGCGGTCCCGGAGGCGGGGTTGAGCAAGGGGGGCGGGAGGATCGGCGGGGGGTCGGCGCGGACCGGGCCCCCCTCGGCAACAATCCGCAGGGCGCCCTCCCCCCCGGTTCCCGACCCCGGAAACGTGCGCCGAGGACGTTGCCGAGGGGGGCCCGGTCCGCGCCGACCTACCTATGCAGGCGCAGGAGCCAGGATCGCGAGCACCACGAGCCGCTCCTGCCCTGTGTTGCGGATGCCGTGGGGGACGCCCTCGGGCGCGACGAGGAGGACGCCGGGCTCGACGGGAACCTCGCGGCCCTCGAGGAGCACGAGACCCCGGCCCGCGAGTACGTGGTAGACCTTGTCGGTTCCGCGGTGCGCGTGGAGCGCGTGTTCCTGCCCCGGCTCGAAGCAGTTGAGCCCCACTAAAAGCCGCCCGGATTCGAAGAGCGTGGCCTTGCCCATCTTGTCGGGGCGGAAGCTCGCGAAGGACTCGGGGCGGATCGGGGTCGGGTGGTCCATGCCTGGGCTCCTCGCGCGTTTCCGGCGGCGCGTCGCGTACCGTACCATCCCTCCTCCATGGCGAAGACGCTCGCGGACTTCGTGAAGGCCGCCCTCGAGCACGTGGAGGAGATCGCCCCCGAGGAGGCGCGGCGGATACTCGCCGCTCCGGACCGCGAGGGCTGGCACATCGTGGACGTGCGCGAGCCCGAAGAGTACGCCGCGGGCCACCTGCCGGGCGCGCGGAGCTTCCCGCGCGGCTTCCTCGAGGTCCGCGCCGACCTCGCGCATCCCAAGCGCGACCCTTGGCTCGCCGACCGCACGCGCAAGCTCGTCCTCTACTGCGGCGGTGGACATCGGAGCGC
>DASRUS010000304.1:0-7480 GCA_035687825.1 Myxococcota bacterium
AGCTCGGCGCTCCTGGTGGGGGTGCTCGTGGCCGCGCTCGCGACGTTCACGCCGCTGGGTCTGCCGCACCCGGGCGCGGCCTGCCTCGCGCTCGTCGGGGTGACGACCTCCTTCGTGGCCCTCGGCATCGTGCTCGCCTCGGCCCTGCGCTCCCCCGAGTCGTTCCGCTTCCTCGCCGCGCTCGTCACGATCCCCCTGTACCTCCTCTCCGGGATCTTCTACCCGGTCTCGACGCTACCCGCGCCGACGCGGTTCCTCGCGTATTCGAACCCCCTCAGCTACGGAGTCGATCTCTTCCGCTACGGGCTCCTGGGGGTACACGAGATCCCCGTCGGCGCGAGCGCGCTCCTCCTCGTGCTGCTCACCGCGGCGAGCGCGGCCCTCGCCGTGGCGGTCTTCGACCGGCGGAGCCGGTCGTGAGGGGCCCCGCGGCCTCGGGCTACAGCCCGGCGGCGGGAGCGTCGATAGGGAGGTCATGTCGGTCATGCCCGCTCCCACCACGCGCCTCGCCCCCGGCGACCCCCGCCGCCTGCGCGAGCTCTTCTCTCGCACCGGCGCGCTCGCCTGCGAGCACGCGATCCCGTCCGTCGTCGTGGGCCTCGCGGGGCGCGAGGGCGACCTGCTCGTCCCCGAGCTCATCGAGTACATCGAGAGCGCGCTCCGCATGGAGGACGCGATCTTCCGCATGACCCGTGAACGCGCGGTGCTCTTCGTGTCGGACGTGGACCGTGCGCGCGCGGAGCAGATCGTGGCGCGCCTGGTGCGCGACTTCTGCGAACGCTTCGCCGCCGCGGACCAGCCCGCCGTCGAGCTCGGCTACTACGAGGTGCGCGCGGGCTCGCGGGAGGTCTCCGCGAAGGAAGTGCTTCCGGTGGTCTTCGGCGCGGAGCGCAACTGATCATCTCTGGGCGTCGACGAGGCCGAGGGGGTCGGCGCGAAGTAAAGCGCAGGCCGCCACGGGCTACCGCACGAGATCACGCAACTGCGCCGATCGGATGATCGTCTTTGCACCCAAGTCCGTTGGCGGCCGAGCCATGAGCGCCGACCCCCTCGGCCTCGTCGACGCTTCCCACCACGCTTCACAGCTCCGCGTCGAGCGCCGAAGCGAGCGTCGGGTGAGCGAAGCGGTAGCCGAGCGCCTGGGCGCGGCGCGGCACCACGCGGCGGCTGTCGAGGAGCTCACCCGCCATCTCACCTAGCGCCGCGCGCAATGCGAAGCCCGGCACGGGCAGGAACGCCGGACGACCGAGCTTCGCCGCGAGCAGGCGGGTGAGCTCGCGGTTGCGCACGGGCTCCGGAGCGACCGCGTTGATGGGGCCCACCGCCGCGTCGGCGTCGAGGGCGAGCAGGATCAGGCCCACGACGTCGTCCACGTGCACCCAGGGCATCCACTGCCGCCCGCTCCCGAGGGGGCCGCCGAGGCCGAGGCGGAACGGGCGCCGCATCAGGGCGAGCGCACCGCCCTCGCGCGCGAGGGCGACCCCGATGCGCAGGCGGACGACGCGCACGCCGTGACGCTCCGCGCGCGCCGCGGCCTCCTCCCAGTCGCGACAGAGCTCCGCCAGGAACCCCGCGCCCGCCGGCGCCGACTCGTCGAGCTCGGCGTCGCCGTGGTCGCCGCCGTACCAGCCCACCGCCGAGGCGCACACGAGGACGCGAGGCCGCTCGGCCTCGGCGAGACGCCCGAGCGCCGCGCCGAGCGACTCCGTCGAGCGCACGCGGCTCGCGCGGATGCGCTCCCTGCGCGCGGCGCTGGGGAGGCCGCCGAAGATCGGCTCCCCCGCGAGGTGGATCACCGCGCCCGCGCCGCGCAGCGCAGCGTCCGGGACCTCGATGCCGTCCCAACCCAGCGCCTCGGCGCCCCCGCCGAGGCTGCGCCGCGCGCGCTCGGGGTCCCGCGTGAGCGCGCGCACGCGCACTCCGCGATTCCCGAGGCTCGGCAGCAGGCGTCCGCCCACGAGGCCGGTCGCGCCGGTCACGAGCACGGGCTTCGCTTCCATCGGGCCCTCCGCTCCTACGCGCCCGGGTGCAGGGCCGGCGCGAAGGCTTCGAACACGGCTTCCACGGCGCGCGGCGAGGGGGCGAGCGGCGAGATCACGGGGGTCGTCACGCCCGCGACGACGAATTCCGCGATCTTCGCGCGACACGCGTCCGCGCTGCCCAGGATGGCGATGCGATCCACGACCTCGTCGGTGAGCGCCGCGGCGCTCGCCGCCCGGTCACCGCGCGCGAAGGCCTCGGCCAGGCGGCGCGCCTCGTCCTCGAAGCCGCACCAGGCGAGGTAGGCGTTGTAGACGGGCGTCGCGAAGTAGGGGGAGAAGACCATGCGGAAGAGCCCGCGCGCCGCCGGGACGTCGTCCGTCACCGCCACCTGGAAGCGGCACACCACCTCGTCCTGGGACGCGTCGCGCCCGGCGCGGCGGGCTCCCTCCCGGTAGGCGGCGAGCATGCGCGGCAGCGCCGAGCGGGGGAAGAGGTTCACGATCAACCCCTCGCCGAGCTCTCCCGCCAGCACGCACATCTTCTCGCGCAGCGCGGCGAGGTAGATGGGAACCGGCGACCCGGGAAGGCTCGCGAGACGGAAGCCGCGCGAGCGCAGCAGCTTCCCCTGGAAGCTCGTGCGCTCCCCGGCGAGGGCCTGGCGGATCACCGCCACCGACTCGCGCACGTGCGCGAGCGGCTTTTCGAAGGGGATCCCGTTCCAGCCCTCGACGATCGCGTGGCTGGAGGAGCCGAGGCCGAGGACGAAGCGGTTTCCGGAGAGCTGCGCGAGGCTCCCGGCGGACATGGCGAGCACGGCGGGCGTGCGGTTGTACACGGGAACGATCGCCGTGCCGATCGTCACCCGCTCCGTCGCCATCGCGAGCGCGCCGGCGAGGCTGAACGAGTCGGGCCCGGCCGTCTCCGCGAGCCAGATCGCCTGGTAGCCCCACTCGCGCTCCGCGCGCCGCCCCAGCTCGACGGACTGGCGCGCGTCGAAGAACGGGGCGGGGAGCGTGAGGGCGAGCCGGCCGAGAGCCATGGAGCCGCGGTCACCGGGGAGGCATGCGCAGCGCGCCGTCGAGGCGGATCGTCTCGCCGTTCAGCATGGGGTTCTCGACGATGTGGCAGGCGAGGCGCGCGTCCTCCACCGGCTCGCCGAGCCGCGACGGGAAGGGGATCCCCGCGGCGAGCGCCTGGCGCGCGGGCTCCGGGAGCCCCAGCAGCATGGTCGTCGCAAACAGGCCCGGCGCAATGGTGCAGCAGCGCACGCCGTGGCGCGCGAGGTCGCGGGCCACGGGGAGCGTCATCCCCACCACGCCCCCCTTGGACGCCGAGTAGGCGACCTGGCCGATCTGGCCCTCGAAGGCCGCCACCGACGCGGTGTTCACGAGGACGCCGCGCTCCCCCCCGGCGTTCGGCGCGTTCTTCAGCATGTGCGCTGCGGCGAGGCGGATCACGTTGAACGTGCCGATCAGGTTCACCTCGATCGTCTTCGTGAAGAGCGCGAGCGGGAAGGGGGCGCCGTCCTTGTCCACGACGCGCGCGGCGCTGCCGATCCCCGCGCAGCTCACCGCGACGTGCACGCCGCCGAAGCGCGCCACCGCCTGGTCGAGCGCCGCGGCGACCTGGTCCTCCTGCGTCACGTCCGCGACGCAGAAGAGCGCCTGGCCGCCCAGGGACTTCGCCACCTCCGCGCCCCGGGAGCGCGCGAGGTCGAGGATCGCGACCTCGGCGCCGCGCGCCGCGAGCTCCCGCGCCGTGGCTTCGCCGAGGCCCGAGCCGCCCCCCGACACGACCGCACCGATGCCGCGTAGCTCCATGGTTCCTCTCGGCTCGCGCGCGCAGGGTACCTCACTCCGCGTTCGCGAGAAGCTCCGCGACCCGGCGCGCCAGGGGGCCCGCGCGCCCGTCGCCCAGCTCGGCTCCATCGATCGCGACGATGGGGCGCGCCCCGCGCACGGCGTTGGTCGCCACTACCTCGCGCGCCGCGAGGATCTCGTCGCGCCCGAGGTCCGCCTCGCGGATCGACCGCGCGCCCTCGAGCACGATCTCCCGCGCGAGCCCTGCGACCGCCCCGCGCGCGAGGGGCGGGGTGACGACCGCGCCATCCGCGAGCGCGATCACCAGGTTCGTTCGCGCTCCCTCGACGACGCGGCCCTGCGCGTCGAGCAGGATCGCCTCGTCGGCGCCGGCGGCGCGCGCCTCGTCCCGGGCCCGGGCGACGTGGGGCAGGTCGATCCCCTTGACCCCGGCGGTCACGCTGCGTCCCGGGTGGAGGGTGCTCGCCAGGACCGCGCTCCAGGTCTCGGGCTCCTCGCCGAGCGCGCGGGGACGACCCACGAGGCGCGACCCGCGCCACTCGAGGCGCACGATCCCGTCGCCCGCGCCGAAGGCGGCGGCGGCCTCCGCGAGCGTCCGTTCGCAGTCCGACTCCTCGGGCTGCGCGAGACCGAGGGCGGCGGCGTCGCGCCGCAGCCGTCGCACGTGTCGAGCCAGGCAGATCACCCGCCCACGCTCCACGCGGGCCGTCGTGTAGCAGCCGGGCCCGGCGCTCAGCGCTGATCCACGTCCACGTACGCGCGGGCGCTCTGCCCGGTGTAGATCTGCCGGGGCCGGTAGATCTTGTGCTTGTCGGCGTGCATCTCGATCCACTGGGCGATCCAGCCGGGCAGGCGCCCGGTGGCGAACATGGCCGTGAACAGGTTCTTCGGCGTGCCGATCGCCGTGTAGATGATCCCCGAGTAGTAGTCCACGTTCGGGTACAGCTTGCGCTCCACGAAGTACTCGTCCTTGAGCGCGATCTCCTCGAGATCGACGGCGATCTCCAGGAGCTTGCTCTGCACGCCGAGCTTCTCCAGCACGTCGAAGCAGGCCTTCTTGAGGATCTTCATGCGCGGGTCGAAGTTCTTGTAGACGCGGTGGCCGAAGCCCGTGAGGCGCGACGTGTCGTCACCCTTCTTGGCGCGCTCCACGAACTCGCGGGCGGAGAGCCCCTCGTCGCGGATCGCCTCCAGCATCTCGATCACCTCCTGGTTCGCGCCGCCGTGGCGCGGACCCCAGAGGGCGTTGATGCCCGCGGAGATGGCCGCGAAGAGGTTCGCGAGCGACGAGCCCACGATGCGGACCGTGCTCGTGGAGCAGTTCTGCTCGTGGTCCGCGTGGAGGATGAGCAGCAGGTCCACCGCGCGCCGCACCACCGGATCCACCTCGAACTCCTCGCAGGGCGTGGCGAAGAGCATGTGCAGGAAGTTGCCCACGTAGGTGCGCCGGTTGTTCGGGTACATGAAGGGCTGCCCGATGGAGTGCTTGTAGGCGTACGCCACGATGGTGGGGAACTTGGCGATGAGGCGGTGCACGGAGATCTCGACCTGCTTCGCGTCGCGCGGGTCGAGGGAGTCGGGGTAGAAGGTGGCGAGCGCCCCTACCGCCGCGGCGCAGGCGGCCATGGGGTGCGCGTCCTTCGGGAGCGCGGTGAAGAGGCGCTTGAAGTCCTCGTGGAGCATCGTGTGGTAGCGGATCGACTCGACGAAGGCGTCGAGCTGCGCGCGCTTGGGCAGCTCCCCGGTGATGAGCAGGTGCGCCACCTCGAGGAAGGTGCTCTTCTCGGCGAGCTCCTCGATGGAATGGCCCCGGTAGCGGAGGATCCCCTTCTCGCCGTCGATGAACGTGATCTGGCTCTCGCACGAGCCCGTGTTCGCGTAGCCGGGGTCGAGGCTGATGAGCCCCGTCTTCGCCCGCAGGTCACGGATGTCGATGGCGCGCTCGCCTTCGCTGCCGACGACGATGGGAAGCTGGATGATCTGGTCGCCCACGCGGAGTTCGGCTGTTTCCGCCACGCATGGCTCCTTTCCGAGGCTCGAGGCGGTGGCAGGGTAGCCCACGGGGCCGGGACCCGACACCCGCTTCGGCCGCGGCTCAGGGACCGGACCTCGCTCCGGCGGGGGATACGACGAGGAGCGCGCGGCGGCCCTCGCGGAAGCGCGCCGCCACGCGCACGGGCGCCACTGCCTCCACCCGCGCGAGCTTGCGCTCCTGCACCACGATCGCGCGGCCGCCCTCGGCGACGAAGCGTTCGACACTCTCCGGTGTGGAGAGCAGGGTCACGCGGCGCCCCCCGTAGTAGACGAGGCCGCCCGCCAGGGCGCGGTCGCCGAGGAGGCCGACGGGGTGCGCCGGGTCGGTGAGCCGGGCCGCCGCGAGGGCCACGGGTCTCGCGGACTTCCCGGCGTCGAGCGCGGGGTAGAGCAGCAGGAAGGCCGCGAGCTCGACCCCGAGGACCGCGGCCACGGCGATGCCGAGGCGAGCGGGCGGGGGCGCGAAGTGGCGCGTCTGGAGCCTCCACGCGACCGCGGCCGCCGCGGCGATCCCGAGCGCCGCGGCGCCGAAGGCGGCGAGGCGCAGGCTGGAGAACCCGCTCGGGAGCTCCAGCGGCAGCCAGGGCGCGGCGAGGGCCGCGGCGCCGAGCGCGGTGAGGAGGGCGGCGCCGCCCGCGGCGCCGATCCCGACGGCTCGCGGCGGCCGCGCCAGCGCGCCGAGCAGGCGCAGACACGCGTCGGCGCACAGGAGCGTCGCGGCGGGGAGGGCGGGCAGGAGGTAGAGCCCCCGCTTCCCCGCGGACAGGCTGAAGAAGAGGACGCTCGCTCCCACCCACGCGAGCAGGAAGCGCCACGCGCGCAGCGACGCGGGGTCGCGGAGCGCCGGGTCCGCGACGAAGACGCGCCGCCGCGCGGCCAGGAAGACCGCGGGCCAGAGCGCGGTCCACGGGAGGGCGTCCACCGGGAACTGGTACAGGTAGTAGTAGAACGGCCGCTCGTGCGAGGTGCCGGCGAAGAAGCGGCCGAACACGTTCGCGCCCATCGCCTCGCCGAAGGTGCCCGGGGGCGCCAGGGCGAGCGCGGCGCCGAGCCAGGCGAGCCCGGGGCCGAGGGAGAGAACGAGGGCCCACGCTGGGAATACCCGGGCGATCTCCCTCGGGCGGCGCTCCCAGACGAGGTAGAGCCCCACGACGAGGAGCGGCACGAGGAATCCCACCGGCCCCTTGGCGAGCACCGCGAGCCCGAGCGCCGCGTGCATCGCTGCGAGGTTCGCGGTGCGCCCCCCGAGGCCCCGGTCGAGGCGGAAGAAGGCGGCGAGCGCCGCGGTCTCGAGGAGCGCGAGGAGCGGATCGAGCTGCGCGCGCCGCGCGAGATGGGCGAAGGAGAACGTCGAGAGCAGCAGAGCGGCGCCGAGGAGGCCCGCGCCTCCGCCGAGCAGGCGCGAGCCGAGCGCCGCCGTGAGGGCGACGAGGGCGATCCCGGCGAGCGCCGACGGCAGGCGCGCGGCGAGCTCGGTCACGCGGCCGAGCGGCGCGCCGATGCCCGCGGCCAGCCAGAAGTAGAGCGGGGGCTTCTGGGTGTAGGGCTCCCCGTTCAGATGGAGCAGCACGAGGCCGGCGGGGCCGTGCGCGCCCGAGCGCAGCTCCTCGGCCACCTGGGCGTAGCGCGGCTCGTCCGGCGCC